>CAJXPP010000108.1 GCA_913058195.1 uncultured Gammaproteobacteria bacterium
TGGGCTCGGAGATGTGTATAAGAGACAGGTATAGTATTTATTTGCATATAGAGGAAACTCTGATTTTTTCGGATCATTAATATAAGGTTGAACCGTATATTGAGCACCTTTCACTGTTTGTCCATTGTATTCAATATCAACCTCTTTTTTACTTGCACCTTTGGCAAGCGCCCACTTCAATTTCTTCTGCAGATAATGCCAACGATTATTGTTGCTCTCTGTATTAAATAATCGACCCATTTCCCTTACATCGAACTCTAAGAAGAATACAGCGACAGTATTACCTTGCTGATTTTCACGGTCTTGATATGGTCGATTATAGGGTCCGCTAAAAAAATCTATATGAGTATCTTTTCGGCCAGTGTTTCTTAAATTAGATAATACTAGATCAACGGTATCTTCACGCTCGCCGTCAACAAAGTGCTCTTTCTGATACTTATAATGTAGTGTGCCTGCTTGTTGAATATTTCTTAAATGTGCTTTATCAAATATTTCATTATTGACTTCAGAGAATCCGGCTTGAGCATATACATTCACTGAAAAAAACATCAACATGCCAGCAGAAACCAAAATATTCTTAATAGTTAATACCATTATTTTACCTCTTTTATTAAAAAGCGAGTAAACAAGCTCACTTCTTAGTGTTATTCTTAAATTTTATCAATTAGACCTTACTATTGAAGACTAAATTATGACAACTATCTTACCAAAAAAGATTCCATTTATCGTCGTTTTTATTTATCTATTTCTAACTGCTTGTTCATCGGACACTTCAAGTCGCTTTTATCAAAAAATGAGTAATTATAACTTTGAAGAAACGCTGATGAACTTAGACATTGCGATCTCAGAACATAATTATAGAATCATCCACCGCAGTAATATTGGCCAAGCTGTACGTGATCGTGGTGAACCAGACTACCCCCTGTCAACAGTAATTAGTTTCTGCAATATCACTTATGCCAAAGAAATGATGCAAATAAACTCAAATTTAATTAATGATATGCCATGTATCGTGACAGTTCGGGAGGAGCTTTCAGGTGTTATTGTTGGCACAAAGTTAATGACAATCAATGGCAGTAACGAACAACAAAATGAGTTTGCCGCTAAAATTAATAAAAACTTGCGATCAATTGTAGAAGCTACTGTCGAGTAGCCCCTACAAATTCAATTTACTTAGTTAATCTTTCTGGTTTTTCCTCACCTAAAGCACCATCTGCACGCGCTTTTAAGTAAGCATAAAGGTCACTAATATGAGGGCGGATATAAGGGTCATCATCCCATATTGGCATTTCAAAGCCTCTTGCATGTTGTACTGGTATTTGTGACAAGAGTGCTAAGCGGCGCTCAGGAACATCCAAATTATACTTCGCGAAATATTTACGAAGTACTTTTTTACGAAAACGAAATCCACTCATATCTTTAACAACTTTGAGTAAGTCTGGTCCACGTTCTGTGCCCGTTGCATTTTCACCATGACATACATAACAACTTGAATTAAATAAGCGCCAGCCGAGATAAGTTTTATCATCCACCTTGCCATTTTCTACTGTATAAATAACGCGTTTTTTCTTAATAGTTTGTTTAACATTTGCTAATGAAGGCATATTATATTGTGCAATAATTGCGTCGATATCACCTTTGCGTTTTGCTATAATTTTATCTAGCAGTTCTTTCCAATCTTTGTCTTGGTGTCTAACACCCATAGAAAAACTAAATATAAAATCTGTGCCGAGTTCATTTAATGGTACGACAGTCATAGGTACTTCAGATACACTTGCGTAATAGGCCGCAATTGGTCCCCATGCAAATGCAACATCGACTTGTCCTGATGCTAGTGCTTCAGAAACAATACGCCCTGAGTTAATTCTTGCATCACCTGTCATCATTTGAAAATATTCAATCTGATCTTCAAGACCGTTTTCAAGTAGCGTGTGAGTTGCAGTGGCTCGATCAAATAAGCCTACTTTTAATTTTTTGCCTTGCTTGCTTACTTTCGCAATGTCACTTATCTGACTTAATTCATACCCTTCACCCTTACGATAAACCATTGCATCAATAGAGCTAAAGTATGCGTCTGTCGGTGTATACAGGCCGCGTTCATCAGGTATGCTCATCGCTATGTCACATAGAAACTTACCTGTTTCAGGATCTACTTTTTTAATCGTATTTCGACCAAAGCCAATACGTTGTGGAAACCAGTAGTACTCAACAGGAATTCCTAATTCTTCGCCGATAATGGCAGCAATCTTATTATCAAACCCTTCTAACTTATCATTGGAGTAGGGTAAATTATGTGCATCCGCACATACTCGTACTGCTGTTTGTCCTGTTAGGGGTTTAAAGTCAGCTGCACTGGCTATATTACTGCTCAGCAATAAAGCTAAAGTTAGTTGAAAGAGTACACGTAATGCAGTCATACCAAGTCCTTGTTTTCATAAAATTGTAGCTTAATCATAGACTATAGTCATAAAAAAAGCCCGACACAAGTGCCGGGCTTCTTTATTAAGGTTTTTATCTATTAAATAAATTTAATTGATAAAAGGTCTTATAGGCTAAATACGCTTAAAACACCACCTAAGTTAGTCCAGCTAGATAGAGCTTTGTAAGCACCTACCGCACCAAGACCATCAGAGTCGTTTTCTAAGCTAGGGATAGCCATACCGATACCAGCCCAACCACCAACACCCGAAAGGATAGAGATGAACTGTTTACCGTCGTGCTTGTAAGTATTTACGTTACCGATAATACCTGAAGCAGTTTTGAATCTCCAAAGCTCACGACCAGATTGTGCGTCAACTGCTTTGATGTAACCTTCTAATGTACCGTAGAAAACTACGTCAGAAGCTGTTGCTAAAGCACCAGACCATGCTGAGAAACGTTCTGGGTTAGACCATACGATCTTACCTACACGTGCATCCCAAGCGATGAAGTTACCTAAGTGTGTGCCACCTGGAGCTGGGTACATGTTTAATGTAGCACCAACATATGGTTGACCAGATGTGTATTCAACTTCAAATGGTTCGTAATCCATACATACGTGGTTTGTTGGAACATAGTATAAACCAGTACGTGGAGAGTAAGCAGCAGGCTGCTGATCTTTAGAGCCTAACGCAGCAGGACAAATACCTGTTGTGTTTACATCAGCACCATTACGTGCTGTTGAGTACTTAGCAACACGATCATGTAAACCAGTTTTTAAGCTTACGCCGTTAGACCAGTTAACTGCAGGATCGAATTTCTGGGCAACTAAAAGTTCACCAGTTACGCGGTCCATTGTGTAACCAAAACCGTTACGATCGAAATGCACTAAAGTTTTACGCATTTTACCGTTGATTTTTTGGTCTGCTAAAGGAACTTCATTGATACCATCATAATCCCACTCATCGAATGGAGTCATTTGGTATACCCATTTAGCCATACCTGTTTCTAAATCACGACCGAATAAAGACATAGACCATTTGTTGTCACCAGGACGTTGAGCCGGGTTCCAAGTTGATGGGTTACCGTTACCGTAGTAGAACATATCTAGATCAGGATCGTAAGAGAACCAACCCCATGTTGTACCACCACCAATTTTCCATTGGTCGCCTTTCCAAGATTTCAATGAAGAATCTTTTCCAACTGGTTTTAACATAGATGTTGTTTTCTTAGGATCGAAACCCATTTCAGCATCAGGACCAGTACTGTATACAGTCCATTTTTCTGCACCGGCTAAGTCATACGCTTTAACGTAACCACGTACGCCAAACTCACCACCAGAAATACCTACTAATACTTTATCTTTAAATACATGTGCTGCACCAGTGCTTGTAGCACCACGTTTAGCATCGTCACGTTTGTGATGCCAAATAGGAAGACCAGTATTCATATCTAATGCTACTAAAGTAGTATCAGCTTGGTTCAAGAAGATTTGACCATCACCATAAGCTAAACCACGGTTAACTGTGTCACAACACATGACTGGAACAGTTTCATCGTAGTTTTGTTTTGGTTCGTATTTCCACTTGATTGCGCCATCATTGTTTAAATCAAGAGCGAAAACGTTGTTAGGGAATGCAGTGTGAACGTACATTGTGCCATCAATAACTAAAGAGTTACCTTCATGACCACGTAAAACACCCGTTGAGAATGTCCAAGCCATTTTCAAATCAGCAACGTTGTCTTTGTTGATTTGAGCTAGTTTGCTGTAACGTTGGTTGTTGTAGTTACCTGCAGCAGATACCCAGTTATTTTCGTTTTCTTGCATTACTGCAATTTCATCAGCCATTACTGCGCCAGTAGCGGTAAGAGCCATCATTGCTATCGATAATGTTTTCAGCTTCATAAAGTTTTCCTCTATTGCTTATAATAATTATTTAAGAACACAATTTGTTCAACCTCGAACTTCATGCGTTGGGAAACATTAATCCCAGTTAAATTAATAGTCAAGCATCTTTCTTGATTTTTTTTGGAGATTTTCCTTATTTGTTTCGGGAAGTTTTTCCCGTAAGCCTAAATACTTGAAAATACAGTAGTATTTCTACTAGGGTTGATCTCAAGCTTGATCTTTGATCCACTCTATCGCAGACCTGATCGCTGCTAATGTGCGCTCAGAACCAAGTAATTCAAGAGTCGAATCAAGTGGTGGAGAAATCGTATTTCCAGTGATTGCAACACGAATTGGTTGGGCCACTTTTCCCATGCCAACCTCTCTCTCTACTGAGCACTCTTTAATAAGTGTATGTATAGGCTCTGCTAGCCACTCGGGCAGTGCAGCTAGCCTCCCGTACATATCTTCTAGAATATCTGCAGTTACTATTGTTAGGTTTTTCTTGGCCGCTTTAGCATTGTACTCTTGAACATCTTTATAAAAATAATGGCTATTCGCCGCCATCTCAACTAATGTTTTCGCTCGTTCTTGCTGAAGTACAACTACTTTAGTTAATTCAGGACCCGTTGCTGGATCGATACCCAACTGTCCCATATGCCAACTTAAATGACGAGCAATATGCTCCGGTGCACTCGTTTTAATATAATGCTGATTAATCCATAGTAATTTGTCTGTATTAAATGCAGAAGCAGACTTGTTTACATCAGTAATGTCAAATAAGGCAATCATTTCATCAATTGTAAATAGCTCTTGATCACCGTGCGACCAGCCTAATCGTACTAAATAATTCAATAGCGCTTCAGGCAAATAACCTTCATCTCGGTAACTCATCACGCTGACCGCACCGTGACGCTTTGATAAACGAGCACCATCATCACCCAAAATCATGGGTAAATGTCCAAATACAGGTACATCAGCACCTAAGGCTTTAAAAATATTTATCTGTCTAGGCGTATTATTTAGATGATCATCACCACGAATAACATGCGTTAAGCCCATATCTAGATCATCAACCACTACCGTCAGATTATATGTCGGTGAACCGTCTGAACGTGCAATCACTAAGTCATCTAGTTCGCTGTTTTGAAATTCAATATTGCCTTTAACAACATCACTAACAACGACACTTCCTTCAATTGGGTTTTTGAAGCGAACAATAGGTTGCACACCTCCTTTTGGTGTTGTCACATGACGGCATCGACCGTCATAACGAGGCTTTTCTTTATTCGCTCGCTGTTGTTCTCGCATATCATCTAGTTCTTGTTTGGAGCAGTAACAATGGTATGCATCTCCTTGATCTAGTAATTGAGTAATAACTTCTTTATAGCGATCAAAGCGATGGGTCTGATAAAAAGGTCCTTCATCATATTCAAGTCCTAACCATGTCATACCTTCTAATATCGCATCAACTGATTCCGCTGTTGAACGCTCTAGATCCGTATCCTCAATTCTTAAAATAAACTGGCCGCCATGCTTACGAGCATATAGCCATGAGAATAAGGCTGTTCGGGCACCACCGACATGTAGATAACCTGTCGGGCTAGGGGCAAATCGGGTACGGATAGTCATAGTGTCAATCTCTTAAAACTTGAGTATAAAATTAAATATGCGTTATTGTACCAGCATGTCACATATATATAAGGTATGAAGTTCAATATGAATAAACCAATACTCTCTCTTATAACATCTAGTTTTCTCCTGTTTGCAACTACTGGCTGCAGTGCTAATAACTACCCCGTTAATGAAGTCAGCTCGGGCATTTTCTATCATCAAGGTGTTCATGAAGATCCCCTTGAAAGTAATATGGGTGCGATTGCAAATGTTGGCTTTATTATCGGCGAACAATGTGTTGCTGTAATCGACAGTGGCGGCAGTTATCTTGAAGGTGAGTATTTACGCAAGGCAGTAAAAAAACAAACAGAACTTCCTATCTGCTATGTTATAAATACGCATGTCCACCCTGATCACATTTTTGGCAATGCCGCATTTAAACAAGATACTCCTGACTTTATTGGTCACGAAAAATTACCTGCCGCTATGGCTGCTCGTAAAGATTTTTTCGCGAAGACCTTCAAAGAAATACTTGGTAAGGCTTACCCAGGTACAGAGTTCATATCACCCAATATTACTGTCTCAATAGATTCGCCAATAACAATCGACCTTGGCAATAGACTTTTAACGCTTACAGCCTATTCAACCTCGCATACAGATCATGACCTAACGGTATTAGATAACAAAACCAATACATTATGGACTGGTGATTTACTATTTATGGGGAGAATTCCAGCATTAGATGGTAGTATTAATGGATGGATAACTACCATGGAAAAACTGCAGGAGATACCTTATTCTGCAGTGATTCCTGGTCATGGTGAAGCTAGTACAGATAAATGGCAACAAGGATTAATTGCCCAGTTGCACTATTTCAAACTGATTCGAGATGAAATTCGTGTCATCATTAACGATATGGGCACAATAGAACAGGCTTCAAAACAAGTCGGTTTAGACGAAGAAAAAAACTGGGAACTTTTCCAGGATTACCATCGTCGAAATGTAACAGCCTCATTTGTACAACTAGAGTGGGAATAATTAAATGAAGTGGAGAGAGATAATGTTCAACCGAATAAGTAAGATATTACTCACAGTCGTAGCCTTTGGTTTTACGAGTATGAGTCTAACTGTAAATGCTGAAACGCCTGCAGAACCTTTATGGCCAACGTTAAAAACAGTCTACTTTGGCGATAGGTCAATCCGTGAGGATGCGACCGATTTATTAACAATTGAAGCCCCGAAGCGTGCTGAAGATGCGGCAATTGTTCCCATTTCAGCTGTCTCTTATACACATCTCCGAGCCCACGAGACTAGGCA
>CAJXPP010000109.1 GCA_913058195.1 uncultured Gammaproteobacteria bacterium
CGAGATCATGCCTAGTCTCGTGGGCTCGGAGATGTGTATAAGAGACAGATTTATCGCTACGCTTTCATCTGCAACGGCAAACAGGTGGGATTTCTCGTGATATTGAGCGCGGCTCACGCGGGATTAGTTTTTTATTAAACTTCATGATCTTTAATATTCTACCGACACTGGTAGAAATCGGGCTTGTTACCGCCATACTACTTTCCCAATATGACAGTATCTTTGCTCTTATTACAACCTGCACTATTCTCCTATATATAATCTACACTCTTGCAGTAACTGAATGGCGCATGCGATTTCGCCGCACAATGAATGAGATGGACTCTAAAGCTAATAATCAGGCTATTGATAGTTTATTAAATTATGAAACCGTTAAATACTTCAATAATGAAACTTATGAGTTACAGCGTTACGATGAAACCTTAGCTTCTTGGGAGACGTCTGCAATTAAAAACCAGACTTCATTATCACTTCTCAATATTGGCCAAGGCACTATTATTTCTATAGGCCTTACTCTATTGATGCTATTAGCTGGACAAGGTGTTGTAGAGGGCGAGTTGACCTTAGGCGATCTGGTATTAATCAATGCCTTTTTATTACAACTCTATTTACCTCTGGGCTTTTTGGGCTTTGTTTATCGTGAGATTCGTCATTCACTAGCAGATATGGAACGCATGTTCAGCCTACTTGAACAAAAAGAAGAAACAATAGATAGACAAAATGCTATTCCCTTAAAACTGAATGGTGGTGCGATTAAATTTGATCACGTTTGTTTTCACTATGATGCTAATCGTAGCATCTTGCATGATGTTGACTTTACACTTGAGGCTGGGAAGAAGCTTGCCATTGTCGGCGCAAGTGGCTCAGGAAAATCCACCCTAGTTCGTTTACTGTTCCGTTTTTACGATATTCAGTCTGGTTCAATTACAATTGACGGCACAGATATTAGAGATATTCAGCAACGTAGCCTTCGCCAAGCTATCGGTGTAGTCCCTCAAGATACCGTGTTATTTAACAATACTATTTATCATAATATTCTTTATGGCGATCCTACATCTACTAAAGAATCAATTATAACCGCCGCTAAACAAGCACACATCCATGACTTCATCACAAGTTTACCCGATGGTTATGAAACGTTGGTTGGTGAGCGCGGTCTAAAATTATCTGGGGGAGAAAAACAGCGCGTTGCCATAGCACGAACCTTATTAAAACAACCTCATATTTTAATTTTTGACGAGGCAACATCTGCGCTAGATAGTCATTCAGAAAAGGCTATTAATCAACAGTTACAAAGTATTAGCACAAATAAAACAACACTGATTATCGCTCACCGCTTATCAACTGTGGTCGACGCTGATACTATTATAGTTTTAGAGCATGGACGAATTATTGAGCGAGGAACGCATCAAGAGTTACTATCCCAACGGCAGCATTACGCAGCAATGTGGGCATTACAACAAACACAAGGTCACCATTTAAAATGAATAAATTACTGCTTACATTAGCTTTCAGCTTCTTTTCTGCTTCTCTATGGGCTGATTGGCAAGTAGAGTCATTTGAGCATTCTGCTAGTAATACGGTACGTTCATCAGCAATGATTAGAAATGAAGCCGGATTTGAATTAGCTATTTTTAAATCCACAGAAGGTATTGTCTGGATGGATTTTAGCTTATCTGACAATAGCTTTGACGAGCTCTCACAGAATCAATTGCCCATTTTTCAAATAGATCAACAAAAACCTGTTCAAATGATTCGAGGCTTCGTTGCTACAATTGTTCCCGCAGATGAAGGTATCAATGCAATTATTGTCGGCGATGAAGGTACGATAACTACCGAGAAAGATTTTAGTATGAACCATATTGTTGCCGAACGATTGCCTGAACGTGTGATTTGCCCTATTTTCCAAGGTGCTTCTCGGCCACATCTAGGAACGATTGAAGCCTTATCACAAGGAAAAACAATTACATTTAATTTTGTTCTACTCGACGGTAAAAAAGTACAAACTTCTTTTTCACTAGCAGGTGCAAAACAAGCTTTAGAAAAAACGATTAAATAAGTGATATAACACATATATTTAGCATTATTTGGACTTTCCCCCTCCTGGCGGGGTAACATACTGCCGCAATTGCGGTTATAACCGTCATTTTTAGTGTGCAAAGACACACGCCATGTCTGTTCAGCTTCTGTTCAGCTTCATTATGACAAGCTACAACAGAACTAAGGCAAATAACTTAAATAGGAAGAGGAAATTTAATGAAATACGCTAAATCACTTATTGGTGCCGTTCTAGGCGCATCTGTTCTATTATCTTCAGCAGTTATGGCTGAAAATCATGTTATATCTGCTGCCGTCACAGCATTTAAACCAATGGTTCTCAAAATTGCACCAGGTGATACCGTATCTTGGGAAAATATGAATGGCCATATCACCAACACAACATTCACAGATAATAGTGGTAAACACCATTATCTTCCAGAAGGTGCTGTAGGCTGGACTTCACAAATGGGTGAAAGCTTCCAAACACCGCCATTAACCGTAGAAGGTATCTATCTTTATAAATGTGACCCTCATTGGGGTGCCGGTATGGGTGGTGTTATCATCGTTGGTACACCAACAAACTTAGATGATATCGAAGCTAAAAAACCAAAAGGCGCTCTAAAACGTCTTGTTAAAAAAGCTAAGAAAGCATTGAAGTAAGTTAAATAACTTCAAGTTTAACTTTCCCAAAAAAGCCCGCTTAATTTAAGCGGGCTTTTTTGATCCAAACACCCATTCTTTATGGTAGAATTAAGCGTTTTTTAGGCTTAGAAGGGCATCCTTCATCGATAAATTAAGCCTACAATTTTAGTAATTTTTTTGTGAAGGGATATTAGCTCATGTCTAACACTGTTGATAACAGTAAACGACGCTTTCTGACCACTGCTGCCAGTGTTGTTGTCGGCAGCGCCGGCGCAGCTGCCATTGCCGTACCATTTGTAGCTTCTATGCTTCCTAGTGCTAAAGCAAAAGCTGCTGGTGCACCAGTTGAAGTGGATATTAGTAAGCTTCAACCTGGTCAACGAATAACACCTGAATGGCGTGGAAAGCCTGTTTGGATCTTACGAAGAACACCAGAAACGCTTGGTAACCTTGCTTCGCTAGACGCTCAACTTCGAGATCCTAATAGCGAGAATACTGATCAACAACCTGATTATTGTCAGAATAGTACACGATCAATTCGTGAAGAAATCATCGTATTAGTGGGTATATGTACACATTTAGGCTGCTCACCAACGCATCGACCTGAATTGGCACCTGAAGATCTTGGGCCTGAATGGAAAGGTGGCTTTTTCTGCCCCTGCCACGGTTCGAAATTTGATTTAGCTGGTCGCGTTTACAAAGGTGTTCCAGCACCAATAAATCTTGAAGTTCCACCTTATCATTTCTTAGGCGATAACATTATTATTATCGGCAAAGATGCACAAGGAGCTGCATAATGTTTACTAGTTTAATGGGCTGGGTAGACGCACGTTTCCCTGCAACAAAGATGTGGGAAGATCATCTTTCTAAATATTACGCACCAAAGAACTTTAACTTTTGGTATTTCTTTGGCTCTTTAGCCATGCTTGTTTTAGTACTTCAAATTGTGACGGGGATTTTCCTCACAATGAATTACAAGCCTGATGCGGCACTCGCTTTTGCTTCTGTTGAATACATTATGCGTGACGTTGAATGGGGCTGGCTCATTCGTTACTTGCACTCAACAGGTGCCTCTGCCTTTTTCGTCGTAATCTATCTTCATATGTTTCGCGGTCTTATTTATGGTTCTTACAAGCAACCACGTGAACTAGTATGGCTATTTGGTATGTTCCTCTATATGGCCTTAATGGCAGAAGCATTCCTCGGTTATTTATTACCTTGGGGTCAAATGTCATTTTGGGGTGCTCAAGTAATCATCTCTTTGTTTGGTGCTCTTCCAGTCGTCGGTGAAGAGTTGGCTCTTTGGATTCGTGGTGATTTTGTAGTTGCTGATGCAACTTTAAACCGCTTCTTTGCTTTCCACGTTATTGCTGTTCCATTAGTGATTCTTGGTCTTGTTGTAGCACATATCATTGCGCTACATGAAGTGGGGTCAAATAACCCCGATGGCGTAGAAATTAAGAACAAAAAAGATAGCAATGGCATCCCACTTGATGGCATTCCTTTCCATCCATATTACTCAGTAAAAGACATTGTGGGTGTAGTTGTATTCATGTTTATCTTCGCACTTATCTTATTCTATATGCCTGAATTAGATGGCTGGTTCTTAGAAAAAGATAACTTTATCCCAGCGGACCCATTAAAAACACCAGAACATATTGTACCTTTATGGTATTTCACTCCGTTTTACGCGATTTTACGTGCTGTTCCAGACAAATTAATGGGTGTTATGGCGATGGGTGGTGCACAAGCATTATTATTCTTACTGCCGTGGCTAGATCGTAGCCCAGTAAAATCAATTCGCTACCGTGGTCCTTACTTTCGCACAGCACTAACCTTGTTTATTATTAGCTTCCTTGTACTAGGTTTCTTAGGAACTCAACCAGCAACAAGCTTATATACTAATTTGGCCCGTGTATTCTCAGTGATTTATTTTGCCTTCTTTATCTTAATGCCGTTCTACACTAAGTTTGATAAAGACAAAACAGTGCCAGAAAGGGTGACAATGAAATGAAAACATTAATCTTTGCTTTATTTCTTGGATTTGTATCCACTACATCTGGCTTAGCTATGGCAGCATCAGGAGGGATTCACCTTGATGAGGTTGAAATAGATTTGTCTGATAAAGCCTCATTACAACGTGGCGCTAAAACATTTATGAACTATTGTTTAAGTTGTCACCAAGCTTCATATATGCGTTATAACCGTATGGCAAAAGATATCGGCTTAACCGATGACCAAGTGATTGAAAACTTAATGTTCGCCTCTGAAAAAATAGGTGACACAATGACTGTAGCTATGCGCTCAGAAGATGCTAAGAAATGGTTTGGTGTTACACCACCTGATCTTTCAGTTATTTCTCGAGCCCGTGGCACAGCATGGTTAAATACCTATTTACGTTCATTCTACGTAGATGATGAAAAAACAATGGGTACAAACAATACTGTGTTTAAAGATGTTGGTATGCCACATGTTTTATGGCAACAACAAGGCTACTTATCTCATGATGAAGAATCGGGTCACTTATCTCACGTGACTGAGGGTGACTTATCAAACTATGACTACAATGTTATGGTAGCCGATCTCGTTAACTTTCTAGCTTATATAGGTGAGCCTTCAAAAATTCAACGTTTAGCATTAGCTAAGTGGGTTTTGTTGTACTTATTTATTCTATTCTTAGTTGTCTACCCTATGAAGAAAGCTTTCTGGAGAGATATTCACTAAAACTTACACTTTAAACTTTTATTAAAATAAGAAGAGGGGCATAAGCCCCTTTCTTTGTTATATAACCACCACCAATCGCTTCTGGTCATTAGCCAGTAAGCATGGGAGTAATTGACAATGGTAAATAGTAATAGACGGTCTATGATGACTGTATATTCAGATCCTGAATGCCCATTCAGTCATCGCACTCGGATCGTCATACAAGAAAAAAATATCACAGCAAACATAGAAGATATACTTGATGGTCAATGGCCAGAAGATATTGCTGCAGCTAGTCCCTATGGCACAACGCCAGTCCTTTTCGAGCGTGATATTACTCTGTTTGACTCAAATATCATCAATGCTTATTTTGATGAACGCTTCCTTCAGCCCCCATTAATGCCTTCTGATCCATCATCAAGAGCAAATGCTCGTCTGATGCTCCATCGTATAGATAAAGACTGGTATTCCTTGTGGAATGCTCTGATGGGTTTAGAAAAAGGCAAAATGAGTAAAGCGCGTAAAACAGTAGAAGAGGATTTGACAGTATTAGCACCTCTTTTTACGCAATCTAAATACTTTATGAGTAATGAATTTTCATTATTAGACTGCAGCTTAGCTCCTTTATTATGGCGTCTGCCACTACTCAAAATAAAGTTACCGGCAAAAGCGAAAGCTGTTGAAGAATACGCTGAACGTATTTTTGCTCGCCCTAGCTTTCAAGCAAGCTTAAGTGAGCAAGAACGCGCGATGCGTTAATTAGGAATAACAGATGTCATCTCAGAAACCCTATCTAGTCCGCGCTATCTTTGACTGGTTAGTTGATAATGGACACACACCCCATTTATTAGTTGATGCAACTATTGAGGGCGTACAGGTACCTCATGAATTCATTAATGAAGGTAAAATAGTACTTAATATCGATCCAGGTGCCGTGAGAAATTATCATGCCGACAATGATTGGATAAGTTTTTCAGCCCGTTTTTCAGGTAAAGCTATGGAACTGTTTATTCCTATCATTGCAATTCGTTCAATTTATGGTAAAGAAAACAATCAGGGTATGTTTTTTCCTGATGACGAAGTAAGTCCCGAACCTACAACTCCAGCTAAACAAGCTACATCAAGAAAAACTAAGACCAAGCACCCAGGCCTAAAACTGGTCAAATAATTATAATAGGTATTTGTCCATGCGATAACGCATTGCCATTCTTGTCAGTCCTAATTCTCGTGCTGCTTGTGAAGCATTCCCATCAGTACGAGTAAGTGCTCGTTCTATTAGGTATTTTTCGGCCTCATCTATCGTCATACATTCAAGTTGATCTATTGGCTCACTAACTACCTTCTCAGCTGTTGTAGCCGCAACTTGTAGCATTAAATCATCCGCTATAATCATTCCATCCTGACAAAGCATTACAGCACGCTCAAGCACATGCTGGAGCTCACGAATATTTCCTGGCCACGAGTAATCATTCATGGTGTTTAACACTTCAGCTGATAATTCTGGCACAGGTAAATCATAGCGCTTAGCAAGCATGCCAATAAAATATTGAGCAAGAATTAATACATCCCCTGATCTTTCCCTCAAGGGAGGTAAATTTATCTCAAGAATATTCAATCGAAAAAACAAGTCTGACCTGAACTCTCCTTGATCTACCATTTTATTTAGATCACGATTTGTCGCTGCTATAAAATGTGCTTTGACTACAATTTCTTTAGTTGCACCAATTCGTCTGACAACACGTCTTTCGAGCACATTAAGCAATTTAACCTGTAAATCGAGAGGAAGCTCACCTATCTCATCCAAAAATAGCGTGCCTTCTTCTGCAATCTCAATTAGGCCTGCTTTAGCT
>CAJXPP010000110.1 GCA_913058195.1 uncultured Gammaproteobacteria bacterium
CGAGATCATGCCTAGTCTCGTGGGCTCGGAGATGTGTATAAGAGACAGGCATGCATGCACAAAGAAATGGCGATATAAAAGCGTATTCTAAATTTGCCGTAGAAGCTGATGAAATATATCAACAAATAGTAGAAATAGAAGCAAAAGAAAAATAATTTATAGTCCAACTCAATGTAAAGTAACTAAAGTTCCCCCATTAAACTGGACTCGTGTTTGTAATATAAAATATTTTTTCAAAGCTTTCAGGCGATTGATAGTGGAGTGTCGAAGAACATGAATGTCTTCTGCTGCTAGTTGAGATTGATATAAAGCTCGATAAGTATGCCTCCCCTCTTCAAGTTTAACGCCGACCTTTTTATACGCCGTTTTGCTGCTCTCTGTACAAAAGGCTGGTTAGCTCAAACATTAGTAAATAATCGTCAAAAATAGCGTGCTAATTCCACCTGAATATAGTCATCATTACGAATTTGATATAAAGAAGATTGAGCCATATCTGAACTAAAGAAACGGCCTTCTAATGAGGTTTTCCAGTTATTACCAAATCGACGACTTGCTTCGATATTCCAGGCGGCATCACTGCTATTTAGATCTTGAATTAGGCCCACTAAAAGTTCTGTTGATTGTTCATCATTCCATGTGATTCGTGAGCCTATCAACACATCATCTTCAAATGGTGTCACTAGTTCATCGTTACGATCATCAAATAAATATTCGCTAATCAAGCCAATATCGTAATCACTGTCGAATACTCCATAGAATGTATATTCAAAGCCGCCAGTTAGCGCTGTAAAGGTTTCTGATCGGGTATCTCGGCGAATCACTTCTAACTTCCATAACCAGGAATCAGTGGTGTTTTGTAACTCAAATCCAGTCTGGTTCATTATTTCATAATAAGGATTCAATGCTGTGAAGGTATTATTGAGCTGTAATACTGGCTCGCGAGTTGTACCATAGAAATGCGATAGTGCTAAATCCCAATCACCCATAGAATGTGACCAACGTACCGCAACGTCAAGGTGATGTTGCTTTGCCGCTGACTCATAACTTGCATTATCAGTATCAACCACGAGTTGGCTACGTAACCGCCCTTCTTTACCTACAAATGTCCGTTCACGAAAATAAGGTAAGGCAAATAGCTCAACTGTTCCCCAGTCTTTAAAGAAGCTGAGATTAATCATTGGTTGACCAAGCTTATCTTCTGTATCAGTATTTTCGACTAAGTCTGTTTGATTAATCACATCAACCAAGTGTTGTGATTCTGTCACGCCCCAATAGACTTTGCCTACCCCTAAACGGAGCTCCCAGTCATCTTCTGCAATTAACCAGTTGGCTTCACGAAGGTCTGCATGTGTACGCTCAGCATCTTCACTATCAACACGTAGAAATGGTGCAATAATTAGGCTTTGTCTTCCCTCATCCCATTCATGATAAAACTCAGGCGCTAACACCGCTGACATATCATGATCGCCTACCCCTTCGTTCAACGATTGATGAGGAAAGTAACGGTATTCAACTGCACTGTAACCAGACCATTCAGCTGCTTGAACTGAGTTTATGCTCAATAACAAACTAGCAGCTAGAAGTAGAAGTGATTTAGCGTTGGCGTTTAAGATCATTTTTTTCAAAGTCTTTCTTAGTGAAACCAGATTTAAACTTAAAGTTGCTAAACTTCAATACAGTGGATTTGCCATTCTGCTTGTTTTCCATTGTCATTGTCAGTGCTCGCCAGTATTGGTTTAGATACTTTTTATAATCACTAAAGCGTTGTGTTTTTAGTAATGATTTTTTTCGATCAAAATAATCAATTTTTCGAATTTGATATTCCGCCTTATCTATCCATAAGGTACTTTTGGTATAGCCTGAATACTTATAAAGTGGTGTAGTTTCCAACACAAAACAATCCATACTATCTAGCACTTCATCTCGTAAATACACATAACTGTATTTTTCCACTTCAAATGAGCTGATATCTTCATAAGCAAACTCACTGCCCATAAATGGCCCAGATTTATTACTCGATGAAATACGTTTTACACGCTTCAATGCAGGTAAAAATATCCATTGTTCATCGGCTTCTAATGCATGTGAGTAGGTTAAAAAAGCAGTGCCTTTCACATCTCTAGGTTGATCGAAGACAGTGAGTCCTTTATCGCCATCACCGTCCATTTCAAGATTTTTAATGCGTATTTCACGAATGCTTTCTTTGCCTTTTTTATTACGCAAAGTCATCCGCATCTCCGCCGAGCTATCTTGCCAGCCTTTATCTCGGTTATCGGACTCAATTATTATCGCTAAACCTTTCTCTTCGGCTGTTTCAGCCTGAACAGTTGGTAATAGGCCAGCAAGTAAAAGCAGTGTTAATATCCCTTTATACATGACGTTTTTCCTCTAGTTTCATTAATAACGGTGGTAAGAATAAGAAGTCCATAATCAAGGCAATGGCAATAGTAACAGCCGTCATCACACCCATATCAGCATTAAGAGAGAAGTGAGATTGTGCCAATACAATAAAGCCTGCGACTAAAACTAGTGATGTTACCCAAAGTGCCACGCCAACAGTATTAAAGGCATAACGAATGGCGGCTTCATTATCAAGTCCTTTTTCACGCCGAGCTCGAAGATATTTACTCAGAAAATGCACCGTATCATCAACGACAATCCCTAATGTCATCCCTGTTACTACTGACAATGACATGCCTATTTGGCCAACCATTACCCCCCAAATACCAAAGGCCATGCCGGCTGGTAATAAGTTTGGCGCAAGGCTTATTAAGCCAACGCGGAATGAGCGAAGTGCTAACATCAAAATAAACGAAATAAGTACTAATGCAAGCGTGGTTCCCACCAACATACTTTCTACATTACGTTTACCAATGTGAGCAAACATAATCGTCGCACTGGCACCGATAAATTCAATATCAGGGGTATTCGTTTCTAACCAAGCCGCTATCTTTTTCTCAATTATTAAGACTTGTTCTGTATGTAGGTTTTCAAAAGTAACGATCAACCTAGTCGCACTTTTATCAATATCAATTTGATCGGTTAAGTCTAGCCCATACGGTAATGACATTTCGTATAATAATAGGTATTGAGCTGCTAACTCACGTGTTTCTGGTAAGCGATAAAAACTCGGATCATCGCCATGCATATTTTTATTCAAACGTTTGTAAGTATCGGTAATACTACGCACATGCATGACGTATTGTTGCTCACGTAACCAATTGGCGAACATCTCTACTTGACGGAGAAATTCTGGCTCATTAATGCCTCCACTTTCACCTTGTTTTAGAGAGTAGTGAATATCATAAATACCACTTAGGTTTTCAACTATGAAATCGGTATCACGTCTAAATTCAACCGACTCATCAAAATATTCAACAAATTGATCATCCAATTTATTAGTGGGTAGAAGGCTGACCAATACCAGACCAATCGTCCCCATACCCCATAATAATTTACGACGGTTAGCCACAACAAACTCAGCTAATTTGGCCATAGATTGCTGGCCGGTATCACTGGTTGTTGTTTGGCGTATTCGTACTGGTAACACCATCATCAAAGCAGGTAAGGTTGTGATCGATAATACAAAGGCAATTATCACCCCTATCGCTACCACATTACCCAAGTCATGGAATGGTGGCACATCACTAAAGTTCATACTCAGAAAACCAATTGCAGTGGTAATACTGGTAATAAATATAGGTTGTAAATTAACTCTAAGACTATCGGTCATGGCTGATTTTTTGTCTTGCCCTGCCCGCATATTGTGTAAGAAGGTCACTAATAGATGAACAGCATCAGCTACAGCCATAGTCAGAATAATTGTCGGTGCAGATGCTGAGGGCGGTGTTAATTTCCAACCAAGCCAACCCATGCTACCCATACCAAACAAAATGGCACTGAAGATAACAATTACAGTTGAAATAGTGGCTGAAACAGATCGCAATAAAAGTCCTAATACCACAATAACAACTAGAAACATCATTGGCACAAGCGTCTTCATATCTTGCTGTGAAGCTTCACCGAATGAGTTATCCATCATAGATAAGCCACTTAAGTAGATTTTTATATCTGGATTTTCAGCTAAGATCTCATCACGTATTGCTCTAGCAGCAGCCACTACTTCACTTACTTCATTAAGGCTTTCCCCAGGAAGCTGTACCGTCACGTTTATAGCCGTCACATGGCCTTTAGGAGAAATTAAGCGATGTACTAATAAGGGCTCATGGGTTGCTATATCGCGTGTTGCATCAAGATCGGCTTGGCTAAATTCACTTGCATCTATTATTAGATCAGCCACAATAAGATCATCTTCTTCAGCGACTGTATGTTGATAATTACTAATGGAATCTACCCGACTAGAGTAAGGAATTTGCCACGATTTTTCTGTTAACGCCTCAACTAAAGATAATGTTTTATTGGTAAATACTGCTCCATCATCTGGTGCTAATACAAACATTACATTATCAGCTTTGTTGAAGGTATCCTGTAACTCTTCAAAGGCCAGTAACTGAGGATTACCTTCACTGAAAAATTCACGATAATCATTGCTGAATTGAAGGAACCTTCCTCCACTTGCAGCCATAAGAACCACAATTACTGACAGTAATAATAAGCGCCATGGATGATTAACAATGAATGCTGCATACCTGCTACTAAATGAAGAAGTCATATCCTTATCTTTAATCCTTATTTTTTAATATATATTCATTTATGGAAAACTTTTACAACTTGCCGATGCTGTTTAGAATCAAATCCAAAACTACTTTGGCTTTATGCTCAAGCTCTTGCAGTGAAAACATTGGCATAACTGTTGGTAAGTAAAACGCCACTATAGCTGTATTAATAGCTTCTGCAGTATCATCCAAATCATCAAAAGTGAATTCGTTACTTTTCTCGCCTTGATCAAGTAACTGTCGTAGTAGGTTAAAGCTACTTTTTCGATGTGCATCTGCAACATCGGGCCGCTGAACAGTCATGGCCTCGATCAATTCACCTATACGAGGTGATGCATCAAAGTGGTGGTAAGTGTAGTCAAGTACATAATCAATAAATGCTTTTAACTTCTCAGCTGACGTCGTTGTATTGTCGTTAACGATTAAGCTTAGCTTCTGCTCTTTTTCAAAAAGACATTGATTAGCTAAAGCAGCGCCAATATCGAGTTTATTTTCAAAGTAGCGATATAAATTAGCTGCGGACATGCCACAATCACGTGCAATTTCTGCCATGGTTGTTTTGTTATAACCATACTGGATAAAGCGTGCTTCAGTTGCAGTGAGAATTTGGGTGCGAGTATCTATTTCTGTCATGTGGGATACACTACCTGCTAAATACTGAATATTCAATTAAATATTCAGTATTTACTGTATGCACTAAAAATTTACTTCTTAGAAAGCCTCATCCTCATCACTGTTTTTTCTATTTCAACCAAAAACAATACTGAAGAAGAGACTGCGATGATAATGAGCCATGTGGCCCCATCGATAGCTGTCGTGCCAAATAAGCGCTGCATTGGACTTAAGTAGGTAAATGCTAACTGAAATACTAGTAAACATGCTACCGCAATAAGGGCATAACGATTACCCAATAAACCCTGTTTACTAAGTACTGAGGCATTGATGTATCGAGAGTTAAATAAATAAAATATTTCAAACATAACTAAGGTATTCACCGCTACAGTACGAGAATACTCAATTGACATGCCTTGCATTTGTTGCCAAGTAAATAAGCCAAATGTTCCGACCATTAGAATTAATGATACAAATGTAATTCGCCATAAAAAGTGCCTGTTTAATAATGCCTCTTTAGGATCACGAGGTGACCGTAACATTACATTATCTTCAGGTGGTTCAAAGGCTAAAGCTAAGGCTAATGTCACTGCAGTAATCATATTGACCCAAAGAATCTGCACTGGTGTAATAGGTAATGTCGTTCCCATGATAATAGCAGCAATAATAATCAAGGCCTCACCACCGTTTGTGGGCAAAATAAATAATATCGCTTTCTTTAAATTATCGTAAACCGTTCGCCCTTCTTCTACAGCATCGACAATAGATGAAAAGTTATCATCTGCCAAGACCATTTCAGATGCATCTTTAGCTACTTCAGTACCATTCTTGCCCATAGCAGTGCCAACATCTGCACGCTTTAATGCTGGTGCATCATTAACACCATCTCCTGTCATAGCAACCACATGACCATTGGCTTGCAGTGCTTTTACTAATCTTAATTTATGCTCAGGACTTGAGCGCGCAAACACATCAACATCATTTACACAATCAAGTAACTCCTCATCACTCATTGCTTCAATATCATGGCCTGTTAACACTGTTTTACCATTACCAATATGCATCGATTGTCCAATAGCAACCGCTGTAATCGCATGATCTCCAGTAATCATCTTCACTTGAATACCGGCTAATTGACACTGTTTCACCGCGGTAATGGCTTCTTCTCTTGGCGGATCAATCATGCCAACCAGCCCTAATAAGGTTAATCCTTGCTCGACATCATTAAATATCAGTTCATGATGATCTGATGACATTGTTTTGCAAGCAATGGCAATCACTCGCTGACCTCTACTCGCCATAATTTCAATTTGAGAAGACCAATAATCAAAATCAATCAAATCATCGTGAAGTTCGCCACGCTGAAATTCACACATGGTCATAATTCGCTCAGGTGCACCTTTTATATAAGACACCCCTTTTCCTGCATGATTATGATGTAGTGTTGCCATAAACTGATGCTGAGATTCAAATGGAATAATGTCAGTTCGAGGCCATGTCTCACGCTCAAACTCAACATCTAAGCCCCCCTTCAAACCCAACGTTAACAGTGCGCCTTCGGTAGGATCTCCTTGTAAAACCCAATTATCATCCTGCTGTTTCAATTCGGCATCATTACACAATAAGCCTGATCGCATCAGTTCGGTTAAAACAGGGTGATGCTCAAATTCTATTTCGCGATGTTCACATAAAAAATCACCATGCGGATCATAACCCACGCCGGTAATGTCAAATAAGCCAGCACTTACTGTTGCTATATTACTTACCGTCATCTCATTACGCGTTAATGTGCCTGTTTTATCAGTACAAATTACCGTGACTGCACCTAGCGTCTCTACCGCTGGCAATAGACGAATAATGGCACGACGCTTAGCCATTCTTTGAACCCCTATAGCCAGAGTAATCGTCATAATGGCGGGTAAACCC
>CAJXPP010000111.1 GCA_913058195.1 uncultured Gammaproteobacteria bacterium
TCTACACAGAGTAGATCGTCGGCAGCGTCAGATGTGTATAAGAGACAGATCTACAACAAGTAAAATTCCACTGATAATTGTGGGTTCATGGCTGATGTTGATGACTGTATTATTTAACGTTTTCTTTGTAGCGATAAACTAAATAGTTTGGAAACGTCCACTTTGGGTCAATAACGGCCTATTAGCCGTCCTATAACGTGTTATTGAGGGGAATGAAGTTCCTTGTAATTAGATAATGAACAGTAGAGTTAAGAATAATGGCTTATTTACTTTTGATACTAAACTACAATGACAGACTCAACCATAGAGTTAAATAAGCAATATCAGTTTTAATGCTATATATTCAAATGACAACTTTGGATCGACAAGCAACCTTTAAACCATTCGTTGCTTAAGTGCCAGTATCGGCCAAGCGTTTACCTAACACTTTACGGAATAGTTATCTGGCAGCGAAGCTTGTTAGCCGTACTTCTTACTTTGTAAGTCTTTCAGCACCAGCTGTAAGCTTTCATTTGCATCTCCAAACAACATGCGCGTATTTTCACGGACAAACAATGAGTTACCAATTCCTGCATAGCCTGTGGCCATACTGCGTTTGAGCACAATCGTTACATGGCCTTTCCAGCACTCAATTACTGGCATACCAGCAATTGGACTGTTGGGATCTTCTAATGCAGATGGGTTAACAATATCATTTGCACCAATGACAATACTGACATCAACATCGGGAAAGTCTTCATTAACTTCATCCATTTCATAAACGATATCGTAAGGTACCTTGGCCTCCGCCAATAAAACATTCATATGTCCAGGCATGCGACCAGCAACAGGATGAATAGCAAAACGAACGTTTTTATTCTGCTTGTTTAACAATTTTGTTATTTCATTAACGGTATGTTGAGCCTGGGCAACAGCCATGCCGTAGCCAGGAATAATCATAATGTTTTTAGCATCGCGCAGTAACGCTACCATTTCCTTAACATCGACTGTCTGTACATCCCCTTCAATCTCTGCAGCTTCACCTCCGCCAGAGCTACCAAAACCACCTGCAATTACGCTAATAAAGTTCCTGTTCATGGCGCGGCACATAATATAGCTAAGGATAGCGCCACTACTACCGACAAGCGCTCCGGTGACAATTAATAAATCATTGCTGAGCATAAAACCTGTGGCTGCTGCTGCCCAACCAGAATAACTATTTAGCATAGACACAACGACAGGCATATCTGCACCGCCAATTGCCATCACCATATGTACGCCAAATACTAAGGCGACTAAAGTCATCAGCATCAGTGGCCAACTGCCATGCCCTGTTTGAGCTGCAGAGACAAACAATACTCCTAAAGTGATGACAGCCAACAATAACCCTAAATTCAACCAGTGGCGTCCTGTTAACAATACGGGTTTACCACTGATTCTCCCGCATAACTTACCAAATGCAATGACTGAGCCTGAAAAGGTAATTGCACCAATGAGAATGCCGAGAAAAATTTCGATTTCATGAATCGTTTTTTCTACACCTTCAAGGCTTGATGTACTGTCCATAAAGTTCGCATACCCAACCAATACAGCGGACATGCCCACTAAGCTATGCATTAAGGCGACTAATTCTGGCATTTGAGTCATCTCAACTTTCAATGCTGCTTTAGCGCCTATTCCACCACCTATTAACAAGCAAACAATAAGGATTGAATAAGAGGTAACTGCATCACTCATGATTGTCGCAATAATGGCAATGGCCATCCCAATCATTCCGTAATAGTTACCACGACGAGCCGTTTTCTGATTACTGAGACCGCCAAGACTTAATATAAAAAGACTAGAGGCGACAATGTATGACATTGTTACTAAACCTTGTGACATTTTTTTATTCTCTTATTTTCTGAACATTTCAAGCATCCTACGTGTGACAAGGAAGCCACCAGTGATGTTGATCGCTGCTAATAAAATAGCCAAGCCCGACAAAATGATAATTAGGGTACTGCCTGATGCGGAAATTTGGACCAGTGCGCCGATAATGATGATGCCGCTGATTGCGTTGGTGACACTCATTAATGGTGTATGTAATGAAGCCGATACATTCCATACAACCTGATAACCAACGAAGATCGCAAGGATAAAAACCGTAAAATGAGAAATGAATGAAGCAGGTGCGACTATACCAATCCCATATAAAGCTAAGCCAATGATGATCATTGGTAGTAGCTGTTTTATCGATACGAGTATTGCAGAAGGTTTTTCTTCAATTTCTGTCCTTACTAAGGGCGCTTCTGTTTGAGGTGTGTGCGCTGCCGATAATTTTGGTGGTGGTGGTGGCCAAGTAATAGATCCCTCATGAATGATGGTTGTTCCACGAATAACTTCATCATCCATATTTATGAACAGCTTGCCACCCTTTTCAGGGCAGAGATCTGTTATCAAATGACGTAGATTTGTCCCGTATAATTGACTAGCTTGGTTTGCTAACCTGCTTGGAAAATCCGTGTAGCCAATGATGGTTACATCGTGTTTGACTATGACTTTATCTTGCTGCGTTAATGCACAGTTGCCACCACGCTCTGCAGCGAGATCGACAATTACGCTGCCTGGTTTCATTGATTTAACCATACCAGCTGTTAGTAACTGTGGTGCGGGTTGGCCAGGAATTAATGCGGTAGTGATTATGATATCTACTTCCATAGCTTGGCGTGCAAATAATGCCATTTCAGCTTCAATAAACTCTTTGGACATCGTTTTTGCATAACCGCCGGTACCTGAAGCCTCTTCGTCAAAACTCAACATCAGAAACTCAGCATCCATACTTTCAATCTGCTCTTTTACCTCTGGTCGTGTATCAAATGCCCTAACAATAGCTCCCATGCTCTTAGCCGTACCGATAGCTGCTAGTCCAGCCACTCCGGCACCGATGACGAGAACTTTGGCTGGATGAATTTTTCCGGCAGCCGTTATTTGTCCTGTAAAAAAGCGTCCGAAATTCTGGGCAGCTTCAATCACAGCTCTGTAACCTGCAATATTTGCCATAGAACTTAAAGCATCCATTTTTTGAGCTCTGGATATCCTAGGTATACTGTCGACAGCAAGCACTGTTATTTTCTTAGCTGCTAAACGCTGCATCAGTTCTTTATTTTGAGCCGGCCAAATATAACTGATCAAATGTTGATGTTCGCTAAGCAACTCCACTTCATCAAAAGCCAGTTCTGGATGCTTTTCAGGCGCTCTGACTTTCATAATAACGTCTGCATCGTTCCATAACGTTTTAGCATCATTAATTATTTTTACGCCAACTTCCTGATAGGCTTGATCTGAAATATTTGACGCTAGACCGGCACCTTTTTCGATGCTGACTTTAAATCCTAACTTAATTATTTTTTCGGCTGCTTCTGGTGTTGTGGCTACGCGCTTTTCACCTTTATGTATTTCTTTGGGTATACCAATATTCATATGTATTCCTTACATGTCCAGAGTTGATAGTAAGACCAGTGAATGTGTAAGCTTATTTAAAATAGCTCTTCAAGTATTAATCAACATCACTATCGCTTATCAGTACCTGTGTTGAAATGACTTATTATTCACTGCTTATAGAAAGCAACGGTTCTATTTTCACTGGTAAAAAGTGCCCTATTCATTATTAGGTAGAACTTAGATTAGTTAATCTATATCTCTTAAGCATTACATCGCTGTCATTAAAGTCAATATCAGCTGTTCATTTTTTGTCTCATTAGCAAAATCAATTGCTGATTTACCACTGTTATCTTTTAATTCCAGCTGAGCACCACGATTTAAGAGTTGCGTAACTACATCAACATATCCTGCATTAGTGGCCATCATTAATGCACTTTGGCCACGATCATCTTGAAGATTAACATCTGCACCAGCATCTAATAATAAGGTTACGGCTTCATTCTTTCCATAACCTGACGCCCACATTAATGGTGTTAAATCTTTACCATATTTTTGATTTACCTCTTCTGTTTTAGTTAGAAGAAGTTGAATTATTTGCAAATTTCCATTTGCTGAGGCGTAAATCAATGCCGTCTTACCAGTATTATCAGCAACATCCACTACAGCACCATTTTCCAATATTAATTGAACGACTTTACTATGTTCACCATAAACAGCCTCACTAAGTGCGGTTACTTTTTTCAGGCTAAAATGATTAACTTCAGCACCATGTCCCAAGAGGTATTTTGCAATATCAAAGTAACCACCTTTTGACGCCATCATTAATGAGTTTTGTCCTCGGGTATTGAGCATATTAACCTCTGCATTGTGGTCAACGAGGTATTTTACAAGTTCAAGATTGCCAGATTTTGCAGCATATATTAGTGCTGAATTACCAATGCGATTACGCGCTTTAACGGATGCTCCCTGTTCAATTAATTGCTTTGTTTGCTTTAAGTCTCCCGCTTTGGCTGCATCGAATAGTTTAAAATTTAGATCACGAAATTCATCTGCCTGCACATATGAAAATTGCATGAGAAAAAGGATAAACAAATATATTGGCATATTAATTCTATTGTTCATGTTAAATCACCTATATTTAATAAATTATTCTGCGTTAAAACTGGCAAGGTAGTCTGCTATATCCTGTATTTCTTTTTCATTAAATGTCTTGAATAAAGTTGCTATAGCAGGCGCATTCTTACGAATATTATTTTTAAAGTCATGCATCGTATTTTTCAAGTATTCAGGATGTTGATTAGAAATTCTTGGCACGCGACTATTACCTTTTAATGTGCCTAAATGACAAGCTGCACATTGCCCTGCATCAGCAACCAATCTAGCCGCTTTAGCTCGTTTAGAATCGATTGTATAATCCGTTTTAGGCCAAGACTGTTCTGAAAAGTACTGAGCCAGTAATTTTAAGTCAGCTTTTTCCATGTCCGCCACGATAGGACTCATAACAGCGCTTGCTCTAAGCCCTTTCTTCATATCTTTAAGCTGGACATACATATAATAAAATTCCTGGCCAGCAAGAATAGGAAAGGTACCAATTGTTGATGCACCTTTATCTCCATGGCAGCTAAAACAAGTCTGTAAAGTATCGCGTACCGAAGCATATTTATCTTGTTCGCCTATTGCAGGGCTATCCGTTCCTGGGTCGTATTTAGCATCTCCTGCAAGAGCAGGAAAGCTGAATAACATGGTCATCACTAGTACGAGGTATTTAAAATTTGAATACATTATTTTAGAACTCGGTTTTTATAAATCATTTATCTGCCTACTACTTTAGCTTATTAAAAAAATGGCCGCCTTTATCAAAAAGGCAGCCACAATGCTTACTCAACATGCCAGTACTAAATAAGCGAAAACGATTATTTTTTGTTCAACTTATAGGCAATAATTTCATTACCACGTTTGTAGTTCATTTGAGCATTACCACCTGAACCTACAACAATATACTGATCACCAGCAACGTTATAAGAAGCAGGAGGTGCATTAACACCCGCTTTGGTTTGATCTTGCCACATTAACTCACCAGAAGTTGAGTTATAAGCCTTGAACAAGCCATTACCTTCACCAGTGAATACTAGTCCTCCAGCTGTAGCAAGAATACCGCCGATCATAGGTTGCTGCGTTTTAACTTTCCATTTAATCTTACCGGTGTTGTAATCGACAGCAGTCACATTACCCCATTGTTGTTCAGTCGCGATTACTTTGAATGCACCACCCAACCATAATTTACCTTCTGGATAAGGTGTTTCTTCAACGTGGTAGGTCATTGGTTGATGCAAGTTGATTGCATACGCTAAGCCTTGGTTAGGATCGGTTGCCATTGGCGACCATTCAACACCACCGTTTGCACCAGGTAACATGCTAGCACCTTCTTTAGTTGGCAATACCCAGCGATCACGTTGCATAACCATCGTTTCAGAATGACGGATCAAGCTACAGTCAGATGCATCATGTACGTAAACATAACCTGTTTTACCGCCATGTAATACGCCTTTAACGGTATCGCCGTTCTCATTTGTTACAGGCACAAGAATAGGTGGACTCACAGCATCAAGATCCCATACATCATGAGCAATGTATTGGAAGTGACAAATTTTTGCACCAGTATCCAAATCTACGGAAACAAGTGAATTTGTATACAAGTTATCACCTGGACGCACCGCGCCATATAAATCAGGCGATGGGTTACCAACTACAAAATATGCTCGGTTATTATCACGGTCAATGGCCATATTTTGCCATACACCACCACCTAGGGTTTTGTACGGGTCGCCTAATTCTTTAAGTGCTGCTTTTTCAGCTGCAATATCACGATGCATGTAAAGACCAGTTGCATCATTTTCAGCCCAAACACCCGTTGAATCTTCTGGAATACTGTTAAATGTCCATACTAAAGCACCCGTTTTAGCATCAAATGCTTTAACAAAACCACGAATACCATATTCGCCGCCATTGGTACCGATCAACACTTTTCCGTTAACAATAGTAGGTGACATAGTTTCACTGTAACCCAGTTCAGGATCAGCAATTTCAACATCCCATACTTTTTTACCCGTCTTAGCATCTAATGCTACTAATCTGGCATCCAATGTTCCCATATAGACCATATCATCTAGTGCAGCTACACCACGGTTATTAGGACCACAACAGTAGGTGGTTATAGGTCCCATTTTGTGCTCATAGTGCCACTTTTGCTTGCCTGTTTTAGCATCTAATGCATATACATGGTTGAACGATGATGTGACAAACATGGTGCCATTAATAACAATAGGCGTCGTTTCCAATGAATCGACAACATCCATTTTGAATGACCAAGCACGTTCCAGATTATGTACGTTTTCACGATTAATCTGTTCAGCAGGATAAAAGCGAGTCTGGCTGTAGTTACCATTTGTATGTAGGAAATTATTTGAATCGCCTGCCGCGTTATCTAACAAATCCTGAGTAACAGTTTGCATATCACCAAACAAGCTGCCACCAGATACCTCTTCACCAGCAAAAGCACTATGCATACCTGCTGCCATCAGCATTGATACTAGCCCTACCTTTATGAAGGTATTACTAGTCTTCTGTTTTATTTTAGACATTGTATCCTCTCTCTTTGATTATAATTAGCAGCTTTTCCCAGCCATTCCTTGTAGCTGCAGACAAGAAAGTTTAATTTCGTTAGCGAATGCCATCTATCTCTAATTCTGGATGCGAATTTTGAACATGATGCTTACTATGCACTT
>CAJXPP010000112.1 GCA_913058195.1 uncultured Gammaproteobacteria bacterium
AGAGTAGATCGTCGGCAGCGTCAGATGTGTATAAGAGACAGCAATTTGCTATTGAAAACGCACTCAGATTTGAACAAAATGAGAGCGGTTTCATCATGGCTGTGGTTGATAATAAATTTGCGAAAGCAGAAATATCTAACTATGGCGGCCAAGTACTATCTTTTCAGCCTCATAACGAAACAGAAAACTTACTTTATTTAAGTGAGCATGCCGCTTATGAAGATGGTAAAGCTATCCGTGGTGGTGCACCCGTATGTTGGCCTTGGTTTGGTGATGATAGATCTGGCTTGGGCTTACCTTCACATGGGTTCGCTCGTAATCAGCAATGGAAAGTTGTGCAATCTCAAGCATTAATAGATGGTAGTACATCATTGACATTAATGCTTACTGATACTGATGAAAGTCGTGCCGTATGGCCTTACAGATTCGAGCTTTATATCGAAGTTGTAGTAGGGGAAAAGCTAACTATCAATTTAGCCACTTTGAATACGGGCGATAAAACATTTTCCTTTACTCAAGCACTGCATACTTACTTTAATATTAGTGATATTAGCAATGTGCATGTGTCGGGGCTTGCAAACAAATATTATCTTGATAAATTAGATGATTTTAATTTGCATATACAAGAGAGTGATATTGTTATCGATAGGGAAGTTGACCGCATTTATCAAGCCGCGCCTTCTATAGTTCGATTGCTTGATCAGGGCTTTAAGCGCAAGGTGGCAATTTCATCAACGGGAAGTCACACTACGGTAGTTTGGAATCCATGGTCTGAAGCAGTAGCTAAAATTAAAGACTTAGATAAAGACAGTTATCGTCAGTTTTTATGTGTTGAAACTGTTAACGCGGCTGAGGATAATGTTGTACTCGGAGCTGGCGAGAAGCATACATTGAGTGCCACTTACAGCGTTGAAGACTTATAAATTGATAAGGCTTCCATAGAAAATAGAATAAAAAAAGCCCTTAAAGTAGCGATACTTTAAGGGCTTTTTTATTTTACGAAATAATGTCTTATCGGTTACAGATGTACATTGTTACTTCAAAACCGAAACGCATGTCTGAATATTCTGGTGTAGTCCACATAATGAATTCTCCTAAAGTTTTATAAATGTTAGTCGGGTTATTTTCGCTAACGTTGGATAAGACTATACAATAATAATTTTAACGTTGTGTGAGGAAAAAACTCGACGTCACTCAGGATTTTCCTTAGTGCCATTTAAGCGTCTAATAAACCACTGCGAATTGCTAAGCGTGCTATCTCTGCTGAGTTAGACACACCCAGCTTTTGTTTGATACTAGTATGATGTGTGCCAACAGTCTTAGGGCTAAGACTTAAAATATCAGCAATCTCATTCACTGTTTTGCCTTCTGCGAGTAAACGAAAAATTTCAAACTCTCGCTGACTTAAGGTATCAATTATATTATTTGTCCCTGTCATTTTTTGCATTGCAATTTCTTGTGCTATAGCAGGATCAATGCACATTTTACCACTAGCAACTTGCTCAACAGCTTTAATCATTTCTTCCGGTGCAGTGCGCTTTGGCATAAACCCTTTTGCACCAGCCTGCAGGGCTCGTGTTGTAAAAACACTATCTTCATGTACGCTCAGTACTAAAATTTTAGCTTCTGGATAACGAGCAATAATTCGCTCAATAGCACCAATTCCGCCAATACCAGGCATAGAAATATCCATCACAACCACATCAGGGTGTAACTTAGAGTATTCTTGCACAGCCTCTTCACCACTTCCCGCTTCTGATACAACAGTAAAGACATCATCGTCTTCTAATAAGCGACGAAAACCTGCACGCACCAACTCATGATCATCAACTAATAATACGGTTGTTTTTTTCATTCTGTTTGCTCTATTCCTAATGGCAATGTGATGTGTATCGCTACACCTTCACCTAAAGTACTATTTAAGTCAAAAGTACCACCTAAACTATGTGCTCGCTCTCGCATACCTAACAAGCCGAAGTCCACATCTGAATGAAAGTCCTGTACCTCCATTCCCTTACCATTATCTTTAATATCAATAATAATCTCTTGCTTCGACGAAGTGCTATTAAACTTATTAGCGACTGAGATGTTAATTTCAGTCGCATTCGCATGCCGTACAGCATTTGTTATTGATTCCTGAATAATTCGAAATATTGTCATATTAGTCGCTTCATTCAAATTATCTAATCCATCTGAGTAGGCTAACTTGAAATTAATATCTGCCTGCCTTTGCTGCCAAGCAGAAACACTCCCCTCTAATGTCGGTATTAAACCTAAATCATCCAGGGGGCTCGGTCTTAGGCGAGTAATCATATTATGCACCACATCATAAATATGACTGGCCACATCAATAATCGCCTGAGCACTCGTAAAGGCTTTGGGTTCAGTGGTTTCCGTTCGATTACGAATTAAGACCGCATCGGTTTTTATTGCTGTTAAACACTGGCCTAGTTCATCGTGTAATTCTCGGGCGAGGTGACGCCTTTCCGCTTCTTGTACATCGGACATATGCTGGGCCAATAATCGTGATTCACGCAATTGATTCTTAGCCGCTTCTGCCTGTTTGTGCTCGGTAATATCTCTTAGTGTGCAAATAACACCTCGCACAACATTATCAACATCAAGCAAAGGCACAACAGAAAAAAGTATCGCCAGTATTTTTCCATCAGCTTGGGCTAGATTAGTTTCTAAGTTTTCAACCGTTTCACACTGTTCTAATGCTCTGGTGATTTGCTCATGCTGTTCTAAAAAACCCAATGTTGATAATTGCTCACCTAGTAAGACTGAAGTCTGATGGCTAAATAATCGTTCAGCCGTTGGGTTACAAAAAGTAATGTGGCCAGCATGGTCTAGCGATAAAATCGCATCGCCAGATTGTTTGACTAATACAGCTAAGCGTCTATTTTCTTCAATGCTTAGCTCAAGAGTCTGGCCCATTCTGTTAAAAGTCTGACTGATCTTATCCATTTCAACTAATGAGAAACGAGGTAAGCGTAAGTGTAAGTCACCTCGTTCAAAACCAGACAAGGCATCCAGAAGTCGCTCTAATGGTTTTAAAATCCAGCCGACACCCCAATATAAATACAAGCCAACAAAAATAAAGATGACAAAACCTAATGCTAAAATACCTCGTATATCTAACCATCGCTCGCTAATTTCTTGTAAGGGCGCTGCGTAAATAACCATGTGACCTTGGCCAAAACGCTTTGTTAGTGGGGTAACTTTTGGGAGTAATAATTCTATAAACCATTCAGGCGGAACAGCATCATCAATAGCTCTAGGCTCACCTTCAAACAGTAGGCCTTCATCATTAAAAAGTAGAATATGCAAACTACGAATTTCACTCAAAGCCCCAACCAAGTCGTGTAAGTGAGTGTACATATCACCTTCTCGACTCAATGGCACACCTGACAGAGATACCGTAATTAATTGAGCCGCAGCATTCATGGTTTCTTCCATGTCCGCTTTAACAGAATGACGGGCATTAGAAACCAACATTCCCGTACCTGCAAGTAAAGACACGAGCAATAATGTGGCAAAGAATAAGGTGACCTTAACTCTTAAACTCATTTGACCATTGTTTCCGCTAATCCTTTCGTGCCGAGGTTATCAACCCAACGTAGACTGATTTTATCACCAGCCTTGCCAGCGACTAGTTGAAATGAAAAATAGGGGTTTTTAGCCGTAGCAGTGCCACACTTCATAGTAAGAATTTCTACATCATTTCGCCAACAACGAATATCTTGAATAAACTCGGCAGCAATTAATTCACCTGCACTATTTTTAGCCCGGCCCGTGTGCATAGGGTGAGATAACAATACTCTTACCGTCGTATCGCCATTCTTTAATTTTGCACGAAGTCTATCTTTTGATACTAAGCCCATTAACCGCACCCTCCAATATCAACTTCTACAAAACGACTTGTTTTATACAGCTTTCCATCTGCCCGAACAATGGCAATTACATTCGAGTCCTCACGAATTTTAATCATCGTTTTAAAAGGTAATTTAACTGCCTCAGTCACATCTAAACTCATCGCTAAAGGAAATGGGTTTTTTTCAACTAATATTGCGATTCGTTCAATATTTTCTAGCTCACTCAGAATTTGAACGGGTACAGATGCACCATTAACAGCATAACTTGGTGGTGTTCCTACTTTAAAGCTTATAGCAGAATCTTCTGCAACTTCAGCTTCATCTAATAAGGCTAACAAAGCATCTTCCACTGTTTCTGCATTAAACGCATTTTTAGGCCAATGTGCCAATAAACGTTGTGGTAATAACAATCCACTCGCAGCAACCAAAGCAATTGTCGAAGCTGAAATAGCTCCTTTTAAAACTTGTCGTCGATGCTGATCTACTTCTTTTACCATTACAACTGTTCCAGTTTATCTAATATAACTTCAACATCTCGTAACCGAGCACTAATTTTTGCCAACTGAAATTCGTCACCTTTTGCTAAATCAGCAGCAATGCGAAGTTGGTCGGCTGCTCTTTCCAAACGTCCAGAATTATAATAATACTCTGCTAACCAAATATGAGACTCACTTTTCTCACCCGTATCCTGTTTAGCTTGTGCTAAGAGCTTATAAAGCCCACTAGATTTATGCCCAAGCTCTAATTGTTTCAGTAGTAAATGCGCTGCTTGTCTAGGCAAATTTGCTCGTAATAATGCGTCAACCTGATTAAGTGTTAATGCCTGATCATCAGGGTATATTTTTTGAGATTGCTGATAAATATTCAATGCACTCGATAATTGGCCTACTGAAATTTCAATTTTTGCCAGCGCTATTTGATAGTTTAACCTATCCGTATCAGAATCAATTAAGCTCTTTATCACCTTTCTTGCCGTAGTGAATTGCCCCGCTTCTGCCAAAGCGAGACTATATCCATAGCGAGTAGCTGTTTCATTTAAACTACTACTATTATTTAATACGCCCTCATAATATCGCACTAATTTATTTGCATCTTTAGTTGCTAGTACACGTAATTTTTCACGAATCAAATAAAACTGTAAGGTATCACTCACTTGCCTTTTTAAGGGATAAGTCACCGCTCGTCCCCGAGCCTCAGCAATACGAGATGTTGTTACAGGGTGTGAACGTAAAAACTCAGGTACCCCACTAGAATCATAAAAACGACTTGATTGCTGCAACTTTTCAAAAAAACGTGGCATGGCCATCGCATCAAAGCCAGAACGTACTAATGTATGCATACCTAAATTGTCAGCCTCTGCCTCATTGCTTCGAGTGAAGTTCAACTGTGACTGTACGCCTCCTGCTTGTACGGCTGTAAGCGCGACTATCCCTGCGCTTGGATCGGCAGCAGCCAATAGCGCTGCTGCAATCAGTGCAATGGTCCTTGGTATAGATTGCTGCTGATACTTTTCAAAACTACGTACAAGATGCCTTTGCGTTACATGAGCAATCTCATGGGCCAAAACAGATGCGACTTCATCCTCACTTTCACTGGCTAAAATTAAACCACTATGCATTCCAATAAAGCCGCCTGGTGCAGCAAATGCATTTACTGAAGGGGCTGGCACCATAAAAAAGAGGAATGGTAAGTGAGGCCCGTCACTATGAGTCACTAAACGATAGCCTAAGTCCTGAATATAACTATTTACTTCAGGATCATCTATTAAATCAACTGATTGCTGTAAGCGTAAATAAAAGCCCAAACCAATCTGATATTCTTGTTGTGGCGAGATGAAAGCTCCAGCACTATCGCCAATTTCAGGCAAGGCAATCTCTTTAGCTTCAGCCGTAAATAACGACAAAGACAATACTAGCAAAGCAATTTTCAAGATGTTCTTTTTCATATTACACAGTAGACAGTGAACTTTAAGATGTGGTTCCAACAAGACAAAAAAGTTATTTATGTTTATTATTAGATAATTATATAACACTCTCATTACTGGAATAAGTATGTTTCAATTTGATGTAGAACTGGATACTTCAGGCTTAAATTGTCCTTTACCGGTGCTAAAAGCACGTAAAGCATTATCAGCCATGGAATCAGGCCAACGACTGCATCTTATCGTAACAGATATTGGTGCAAATAAAGATATCCCTGCATTTTCAAAAATGACCGGAAATCCACTTATCGAGACCAGTGAACAAGAAGGTGTCTTGCACTTTATTTTAGAAAAAGGGGCTTAAATAATGGCTAAGAAACTTGCCATCATTGCCAGTAAAGGCACCTTAGACGGTGCTTACCCTCCATTCTTGCTAGCTTCCACTGCAGTGGCGCTTGGTTTTGAAGTGAAAATATTCTTCACCTTTTATGGCCTACAGTTACTTAATAAAGACCTCAATCTAAAAGTATCACCACTCGGCAACCCTGCAATGCCAATGCCTGTACCTGTTCCAAGTTTTATTCAAATAATCCCAGGACTTGAATGGTTTGCAACATGGATGATGAAACGAAAAATAAAGCAGAAAGGCGTCGCCAGTGTGGAAGAGCTGCGTGATATCTGCATAGAAACAGGCGTTGATCTGATCGCTTGCCAAATGACCGTTGATCTATTTGATTTTAATAAAGAAGATTTTATTGAAGGCATTAGCTCCGGGGGTGCAGCAACTTATCTTGAATTTGCTGGCGAAGCGGACGTATCACTTTATATTTAGGCTATAGAAGAACTATATGGTGCTTCTGCTACGATTCGAACGCATGACCTTCCCCTCTTTGAAAATGGAATAACCTATTCAGCTGAGCTACGAGGTATTGCTCCAACTCTATATACATCACAATAAACCACTTAAACGATAATAGAATGGCAACTCACATACCAATAAAAAGCCGTAGCGAACTCAATCACTACGGCTTCGTACTTTGAACTAGTTACTTAAAATTTAAACGGCTAATTTTTTAGCCTTACGACGTAATCCCATAAATCCTAGCACTGCTGGTCCGAACAGGAATGCTGCTGCGGGGATTGGAACTGCTGAAGTGGGTGGAGGCAAAGTGACAACAACACTGCTTTGATTATTATCTAGAGTCCATTGAGTAAGCGCGATATTTGTTGTTGCAAACGTATGCGCTCCTGCAGTTAAACCTGAAACAGTCACTGTGAGCCAGTCATTATAGCTTCCTATAGAAGTAAGTACAGAAGTGCCATCCCAAGAATAATACGTCTGTCTCTTATACACATCTGACGCTGCCGACGATCTACTCTGTGTAGAT
>CAJXPP010000113.1 GCA_913058195.1 uncultured Gammaproteobacteria bacterium
ACTGTCATCCATAATATTTTGATATCTAATAAAAAGGACTGATTTTCGACATACCATACATCAAATTTAAACTTATCTTCCCAACTGACCGCATTTCGACCATTTACCTGTGCCCAACCAGAAATTCCTGGTCGCACTTCGTGCCTCCGAGCCTGTTCTGCAGTATAGAGCGGAATATATTCCATTAATAAAGGCCTCGGGCCAATCAAACTTAAATCACCTTTGAGTACATTTAATAACTGAGGTAACTCATCTAAACTATATTGTCGTAATAAAGCCCCTAACTTAGTCATTCTTTCACTATCAGCTAATAATTCACCTTGTGAGTCATTACCCAACAACATTGTTCTAAATTTATAAATATTAAAAGGTTTACCATTTAAACCTGGACGTTGCTGACAAAATAGAATTGGAGACCCCATACGACCCCATATAACTAATGCCACAATCAACATAATTGGCCACAGTAATAAAAGTGCAACTAATGCTACCACTAAATCAAATAACCTTTTCATAGGTTTGTCTTGTAATAATTTAGCCATGCTGATGCTAATCTCTCACTACTAAAATCTTCTAATGCTCTTTTTCTTGCATTAGTACCAAGTCTTTTGCAAAGCCCTTTATCAGTACTTATTCGCATCATACAAGTAATAAGCTCCTCTCTATTACCTGCATCAAATAACAAACCAGTTTGTTCCTCGGCAATTGCATCTTCCACCCCATAAATTTTGGATCCTATAGCAGGAAGCCCTACTGCTGCTGCTTCAATAATGACACTACCAAACCCTTCTCTATAGCTTGGTAAACAAAGTATATCTGCTGCTGCCATATAATCTTCGGGTTGATTAGAGAACCCAACAAAAGTAACACGTTCTATACAGTTACTTAATAATGATTCCATCTCTAAACGAATGTCTCCCTCATCTGGTCCGACAATCAATAAGTGTGAATTTACTACTGGTAAGCTTGCAAAAGCGGATGCTAAATCTAATACACCTTTATCTCGATTTAACCGTCCAATAAATAAATAAACAGTCTCCTCATTTTTAATCGAGAACTGCTGTCTCATTTTTAATCTTATATTTTCATTCGGCTTAAATCTTACAGTATCAACACCTGATATCGATCCCTGAGCTAAAACAGACGACTTTGCAAGATTAACTACATCTTCGTTTAATAAAAATTGTCGTTGCGATGCACTATCAACTAAAATATTTGTTGCCAATTTTGAAATAATACGATCCATCAGCTTGAGCACCCATCGACTTAATCCTGTTCGTGTTACCCATACTTGCCCAGTAAAAATGTGGACCCGTCTCGGAACTCGAGAAAAGAAAGCTGCGATCATTGCAAGTAAACCAGCCTTAGGAGTAACAGAATGAACCCCCCTAAACTTGTATTGTCTGAAGATCTTGATTAGATGAAATAATGCGATCAAATCATGAAAAGGAGCAACCTTTCGTTCAATAGGGACAGTTAAAATAGTGACATTATCTAAGTATGCTGAGATATCCTCAGAGCGTCCATTAATAGCGATATAGACATCATAGTAACTGCTCAGCTTCTTTATCGGTTCTAATAAAAAGGCATTAATAGTCATGGCACTAGAGACAACAATACATATCTTCTGCTTCAATTATCTAACCTTTTCATTAAGTTATAATCTCTAAACAATGATTGACTATAGACTATAAAAAGACACAAGTAGGCTGAGAGGGTCACCACTACTCCCGACATACTGCCAAAATGGATGCTCATTAATAAACTTATAAATAATAGCCAATTCAACCATAAAACAACCATATCTAATAATCCAACATGCCGATATCTAGCCAGAAGCAAGACTAAAAACACTGTCGACATGACCATTGATAATGACGCCCCAAGTGCTATCCCTGGAACCCCCATATGCTTCATAAACAAGAGGCTTGCTCCTATATTTATTAATAGGCCTAGGATTGCAACTAACAATATTGCACCCACATGTTTTGTTGCTGTTGCAAATTTTAACAAAAAGATATTGCAAGCAAAAAATGGTACTTGTACCACTGCATACTGCATCACTCTTGTTATCATTCCCATCTTCTCAGAGCCAAAATTTCCATCAGAAAATAATATTTCCACAATTAGTGGAGCCCATACAAACAAAGCAACACTTACAGGTACAGACAAGAATGTAATCATAAGTAAAAATACTGATAACTCACTTCGAGCTTCAATAATATGGTCTTTAGCAATTAGCTTAGAAAAATAAGGTAACATTACTGTAGAAACGCCAGCTCCAACTAATCCCGTGATTAACAAAACTACTTTATTACCTAGATTGAATATAGAAACAGCCCCTTCAGGGAGGGTCATTGCAAGAAAAGTATTTACTAACACAGCTACACTAACAAAAAAGGCAGATGCCACTAAGGGTAAATACTGTGAGTTTAATTCAACTAAAGGTGCATAATTCCAAGTCGTGTAGTTAGGGGTTAAAGAATAACCTTGTTTATAAATATGGACTTGAATTATTAGTAAATTAATCAACTGTCCAATGACCATCCCTATCATTGCAGCCTGGACACCATATTGTTTTCCAAAAAGAACTACCGCAAGTATTGCAGCTATAGGTACAACTAACTGTGCCACACTAGAAATTACAAATTTACCACTTGCATTCAATATCGCATTACCGAGAATAACAAAACCACTAAAAAACAATATAGGCAATGCAAGTATCGTCAATTCGTGAATACGATCTAAATTACTATTGATATTACTTGCCATTATATGCGGTAAAAAATAAGGAATTGAAACGTACAACAAAATACATGCTAAAGCTGATCCAGCTAATACTACTGTAGATACATTTGATATGAACCGTTGTATCTCTTTTTTCTTAGTAGCTTCCTTAGCCGCCATAAAAACAGGTGTAAATGCAATACCTAATGGTATACAGAGTATGGTTACAATTGTCATTGGCATTAACAATGCTACAAAAAATCCATCTAATTCAACTCCTAAACCAAAGATATGGGCCATTAAGATATCTCTATAGAAGAAACCGATAAACCCAATAAAAGTAAGTAACATCACATAAATACTTGAGCCTATAGCAGTCTGTCGACGTTTTGTTCGACCTGCCGGTTCAGAAAAGGCACTTTGTATAGCTAAATTATTATTCGGCCTTAAAAATTGTCCAATTTTATTTAATATCCCCTTTCGCTCTAGAAAGCTAATCCAACCCAAAACTCCCAGCATTAATATTACAAATAAATAAGCATAACGAATGCGGTATAAAGAGCCTACATTAGCAATAGTAAACCCTAATATTGTCAAATATGTTGCTGAAAAATAGAGGGATAACCACACTGCCGGCTTGCTGTTATATAGTAATAGTAGCAACAGCCCAGGAAGACATAAATAATAAATAAGCATCTCCGCAGAAGCTAACAGTCTTGTTGCACTCAACTGTGAAAACCATGATGATGGAAATGGTGCCAGTAATGCAACATTTAATGCTCGTGGTAGATATTGAATAACTTCAATTATATTTTTAGGTGCAATATTTTCATCAATATTTGACTGAGCATTAGCAACTTTACCATGATAGATTAGACTTGCTCTTACCCTTGCTACAGAAGATATATAAACCTCTAACTTGTCTGGCAGCCAATCACTCTCCTGCCATTGCCATCCCCCTACTTGTTGCTCCTGCTTCTGCTTCCGTTTTCGCTCCATCTCCAGTCTCAGCTCTAGCAACTGCCTTTTCTCCAGATCTATCTCCTGCTCCAGCTTCAGCATGAGATCCTGCTCCAGATTCAATTGCTGCCCCTCATTCTCAAGATTAATTTGAGCAGTATGATCTTTCGTAATTATAATTCCTGCTACTAATACAGAAAATACAATCGCATAAAAGCTTACAACCTTTAATATAGTTTTAACTGTTGTCGAGTTTTTCTTGGTACTTATTGTTATCAACAAAGCACCTAACGCTACAAGTAATAGTAGCGTTAGGTTATAAGGACGAACTATTCCAACTAATATTATTCCAATAATACTGCCGAGTACTATCCACAACCATTCTCGATTATCACTAGGTGTGTTTATTACCTTTACCCACATTAATAAGGTTAGTAATGTGCCAGCTATTGCGTACCCATCCCTGTGTACCTGCCCATACCAATTTAATGCAGATGGAAAGGTTATAAAAAGTGTTGCAGCTATTAAGCCTGCATAAGTTCCTACTTTTTTATTTTCTACCAACTCCCTCGCTAATAAAAAGAGTAATACACCGCCCAAAGCATGCATAGAGGCATTGATAGGAATGATAACAGAGGGGTCGTGACCAAATACTGCATATAACGCTGCTAAAATGGCAACATGTCCATGTGCCGATGGATTGACAAATAATTTCCAACTACTCCATCCTTGAGATCGAATTTCTTCTGCCAGTGTCCACGCAACTCCATCAAAGTATACGGCATCATTAGCGAGGAGCTTACCCCCACCGTATATCGATGAAAGTTGAGGAACTATTACATTCTGAAAAACAAGGGCAAGGCATGCTGCATAACAAAAAAACACTACCCATAAAATCAAGGGTAAATACTGTGTCTGTTGTTCATATTTATTTAATTTAAGTTCCATTTTATTTTCTTCTATAATTCCATTTTTCTAACATTATTATTTTTATCTTGAATGACATCATTCATTGACATTGATACGGAAATTTGTGGAGTAAAATCTAGTCTTTGTTTTAATTTCAATGTGGGATAGCTTGTTCTAGCAACCATACTATTTATTGCTGCTTGGCTGAGAGGAGATTTTATTATCCCCTGCATTAACCAAACAAGTGCTCTAACCAGTGCTTCAGGAAGTCGAAGCCAAGGATGTTTCACATTAAGAATCATTGCGATTCCTTCAATCATCTCTTCAAGCAAACAATCATTAGAAATATTGAATACTTCTCCTTTGGCATTAGAATCAGACAAACAAAGAACTAATAGTGCAATCACATCATCAACATGTACATAAGTAGATACTGTCTTTAGATACCCAATATAAAAAAAGAGCCCCTTACGTACAGTACCAGCAAGTGCTCGTAATGCTCCATTAGGCATACCTTGACCAAAAACATTACTGGGTCGAATGATTGTATAAGTTAACAAAGAACTTTCAGCGGCTTGAATAACTAATTTATCAGCCTGTGCTTTTGTTTGCTCATACTCTCCTTTAGGCTGGATAGGAGTGTCCTCAGTTATAACCCTCTCACTATTTGCTTTACCGTTGACCGGTCCATAAACACCCACACTGCTGAGTTGGATCCAATGAATTTTGTTTCCACGTTGCTCTGTTTGTTTTAATGCTGCCTGGATAAGCTTCTGAGTTCCCTCAACATGCAGAGCCTCCATCTTAGCTGTATTATTTAATTCACCGGCACAATTGATAATGACATTACATTTGTCTAAAAACAGATCTAATGGACAGGTTTCTGATGTTAAATCACCATTTATTATATTAACACCTAGAGGCATCTCATTTTGACACTCTCTCCGTGAAAGAATAGTAACGCTATGTCCTTGCTCGCATAATGAATAAACAAGTCTTTGACCAATAAACCCACTTGCCCCAGTCACACAGATATTCATCGGTAATCAGTACTTCTATATAGCTTTGTTCTCAATGCCTAAAGCCCTCATATATACCTACAAAATATTCCTTTAATGGCCATATAGAGCGTGTAGTAATCAGTTTAAAAAATGATTCAAAAAAAAGACCTACTAACAGCCATAACAAACTAATTGTTGAAAATGCCCAATTACGCCTATTTTTATAAAACTTAATATATTCAATTAATTTTCGTTTATGTCTAGGCGCTAGTGCTTCACGGTTTAACGGTGAACATAAGTGCTCAAGTCTAGCATTAGGGTTAATATAGAGGTGTGGCCCAAAGCGTTTTTCAACACGTGTAGAAAAGTCCACATCCTCCAACATAAAAAAGCCATTTGTTGGGTCAAAAGGCACTGATTCAAATACTTCACGTCGCCAAGCAGATAATCCCCCAGATAACATCTTACTAGCAATAAGCTGATGTTCTCGACCTTCTACCTCTCCATAAATCCCCACTCGTTTATCTGTGAATATCCCTCGATGGAATAGTCCAAAAATAAACTTATGAATAAAAACCTGTTGTGGCATATTTGTCACTATGCCACAACAGCCCAGCATATCTGGCTTCTGCGAAAACCCTTGGGTTATTTGCTCAATAAAATCATTTTCTAAGACGATATCATCTTCAAGAAAGCAAACAATATCTCCTTTGGCACGCTTTGCTGCCACACGTTTTGCCGCCACAAGGCCAGGGATTGTAGAGTCATGAATATAACTTAATTCGATATTTTTAAAACCACTCATAAGAGAACGAACTTGTATAAGTGATTGTTCATCAATACTTTGGTCAACAATCAATAACTCATCGGGAAGGACTGTCTGACTTAATATAGATGAAACAGCATTACCGAGCTCTTTCGGTCTATTTAATGTGGGGATTACTGCGGTAAACATATGTAAAATTAATTTAAAAAATATAAAGTACGGATAAGTTTACATTACAATAACGAACACGGCGATTTTTTTAGTCTAAAAGATCAAACAATATTTCTATTTCTTTAAGCCCTCTAATTTGTATAGCCAATACATGATTCCATTGTGTATTTTTATCAGAAATATTGAGCTTTAAAATATAGGCTATACGCCGGCAAACCTCTGTACTAGCAAAAAGAGCAACTATATTTTTTCCACATCGTTGTTCAGGAAAATATTTATAGATCCCCTCTAAATAAGACTCAACTGAGTTATTAATTTCTTGTCTAGATAATTGATTATTTCCCTTACTAACAATCTGTCGTAACAACTTATAAGCACTAAAACCAATCATCATTTTGAGAGGAGCAAACATTAAAGAATCAAAGTCAAGAAAGGCCGTTAATTTACCATTATTCATAATTACATTATGAGGGTGAAGATCAATATGAATTAAACTTTGCTCACTTTCAGAAAAATTATTTTCAAAAGTTAAAACTGTGTTCCATGAGCTTAATAAAAGACTTTTATTTTCTATTAATAGACTGTCTCTTATACACATCTCCGAGCCCACGAGACTAGGCATGATCTCG
>CAJXPP010000114.1 GCA_913058195.1 uncultured Gammaproteobacteria bacterium
CTACCGGCGATGGTATTGCCATGGGTTGGCGTGCTGGTTGCAGTGTCGCTAATATGGAATTCATTCAATTTCATCCCACCTGTTTATTTCATCCCAAAGCTAAGTCATTTTTAATCAGTGAAGTCTTGCGCGGTGAAGGCGCCAAGTTACTACTGGCTGATGGGTCTAGATTTATGGATAAATTTCATACCCAAGCAGAATTAGCCCCTAGAGATGTTGTTGCTCGAGCCATTGATCATGAGATGAAGCGACTCGGTGATGACTGTGTTTATCTTGATATTAGTCATAAATCAGCAAAATTTATAACAGAACACTTTCCAACTATCCATCAGCGCTGTCTAGATTTTGGTATTGATATGACGCGTGAACCCATTCCTGTTGTTCCTGCTGCACACTACACCTGTGGTGGTTTAATGACTGATTTAAATGGTCAAACAGATATTCCAGGCCTTTTCGCTATTGGTGAAACAGCACATACCGGCTTACATGGGGCCAATAGAATGGCGAGCAATTCATTATTAGAATGTTTAGTCTTTGCCCGCAGTGCCGCCCAAAAAATCAAACAGCAGCTCCCCTCTATGCGAATGGCTTCACCCCAAATACCCGCTTGGGATGCCAGTCGAGTAAAACCCGCTAAAGAAGCAATTTCAATTAGCCATAACTGGGATGAACTACGCCGGTTTATGTGGGATTATGTGGGCATAGTACGATCAAAAGAACGCTTAAATAAAGCGCGTTCGCGACTGACATTATTACAGCAAGAGATTGATGAATATTACAGCCAAAATCGAATCAGTAGCGACTTACTCGAATTACGAAATCTTGCTGATGTTGCTGAATTAATAATTACTTCAGCATTACAGCGTAAAGAAAGTCGCGGTTTGCACTTTATGCTCGATTACCCGGAACTGAGTCCAGATGAACTAAAGGATACTATTCTGTGCAAAAAGTCTTAGGATGCCGACAGTAAACACGTAGTTCCCTGAATTTTTCTGCTTCAAGCGCATCAACAAACAGTGTCACTGTTCTATAAGTCCAGATTGAGTCGCCTTTAAAATTCAATATCAGCAACGATGGCGTAGCAAAGCAAGATCGGAGTTGTAAGGCTTGAGTTCTATTTCCATTTTTAGATTCTAAATACCATTGTTGTTTTGCATCTCGCTCCAAACCAATTAAAGCTGCGCCAGATTCCAGCCATTGATGTTGACGACAATAATAGATAAAGCTTGCTAATAAAATAATCATTGTTAATAGCGCTACTACAGATAATTCTAATAAGCTAAGTAATGTCAGCATCATCATGCTGTGTACAGCAATTAAATACATCAATATGATTTTTGACCGATCAATAGCTAAGCTAAAAACAATCCGTGTCATTTATCCTCTCTCCCTTGTGAGTTGAGATACAATAGCTGCAATTACTCTTTTAAGAATCAAACATTATGACTAACGCTTGGCAAAAAGCTATTCAGCAACAGCAAACAATTACCCAAGACTTTAACACAGCAGAGTCGCCGAGTTTTGCTCCCCTACCACAGCTAAGTGTTTTAACAGTGAGTGGTGAAGATGCCCAAAGTTTCTTACAAAATTTACTGACTAATGATGTCGCGGCTCTAGAAATTAATCAAAGTCAACTAACAGGGTTTTGTACTGCAAAAGGCCGTTTATTTGCACTATTTTTACTTATTCGCCGCAAACAACACTACCAAATAGTCTTACCTCATTCCATGATTAACGTGCTGCAACAACGTTTGAGCATGTATATATTACGTTCAAAAGTAACTATTTCTGATGACACTGAGCAATTAGCACTTTTTAGTATTGCAAATACACAACAAAGCAATCTAGCCCTATTAAAACTATCTGAAGATGACTATCAGTTACTCGCGAACAATCAATGTTTATGTGTTATTTCAATGGATAAAACTGATCAACTATTAGATGCCATAGACAAGCTTAACTGGTCATTAACATCTGAAAGAGTATGGAACATCGCCGCTATTGAAGCTGGTTTGCCAATGGTTTTTCCAGAAACAAAAGAAAAATTTACCCCGCAGCAAGTTAATCTCGATTTAGTCAATGGCGTAAGTTTCAAAAAAGGTTGCTATCCAGGCCAAGAAATTGTGGCAAGGTTACATTATCTAGGTACGCCCAGTAGACGCATGTTTTTAGCTCAAATAAACTCCAGCCAATTACCTAATGTAGGTGATGAAATTCTTACTGATTCTGGCGCTACAGCTGGCCATATTGTTTATGCTGAAATACGTAGTAATGATGTTATTAAGCTATTAATCAGCCTCAAGTTATCTGATATAGAAAAATCGCTTCACACCGCTGACTCAGCAGATATTACTATTTTAAAAACCGAACTTCCTGAGCAAGCTTAATCACTCTTTAAATAAGCGCAATTAAAACAACTCAATTCCATTGTCTTTCGGTCGCTGAGTTTGCTTCAAAGCCTCTTCGACCGACATACCTTGCATGACCATATCAAACATATGGTGCTCGTCAGCTAGGGTATATTTTGATTTAATTTTTTCTTGCAATAGTGACCATTCAACAGGGCTATACAAACGAGCACTATCACCAACTAAATCAGTTAACGACTCTAGTGAGTGTGAGACATGACTTAATCGTTGAGTTAAAATATCATAGAACTGAAAAGCCACAATAGTATGTTTCATTTCGGCTGAGACAGCTTCACACTGTTCTACTATTTGCTGAGATTTGCCACCTTTTTGTGCTAATGACTCAATAACTTGGATCCGAGCAGCCATGGTTGTAAATGCATTGGTCAAGGTGCCTACTGAGTCATCCCCTTGCCGCATACTGGTTTCAATCTGAGTAACAGCTAGGTTCATCATGCGCACAGTCTCACGCACTTGGCTCCAATCTAAGTCAGGTTTTTGAGCACTCGAAGTCGTGGTCATAATATTTCAATCCCAATTATTCTAAATTCAGTTTTTTTAATTTATAGCGTAATGCACGAAACGTAATGCCTAGGTTTTTAGCTGCTGCCGTTTTATTCCAACGCGTTTCTTCTAATGCATTCTTAATCAATTCGCGTTCTTGCTGTTCAAGCTGACTACCCAAATCACTTTCTGACGCCAATAATATCTCAGAACTATTAGCACTGTTATCTGTAATAAGAGTATTCGTTGGCTCAATACTCTTATGAGCTTCAACTCTTGGCAACATAAGATCATCAACATCAATAACATCTCCATCAGCCCAAGTAATCGCACGTTCTAGTATGTTTTCTAACTCTCGAACATTGCCTGGGAATGCATAATCATTAAGCGCCTGTATCGCTTCTTGGCTAAAAGAAGGCCTTGAAATTCTGTTCTTTGCCGCAATATTATTTAAAATATGTTCAGCTAACAGTATGATGTCATTTTGTCGTTGGCGGAGTGGAGGCACAACAAGCTCAATCACATTTAGCCGATAATAAAGATCTTCTCTAAACTCACCATTGCGAACGCTAGCGGCTAGGTCCTTATGCGTAGCTGACAATACCCGCACATCAATACTGATTTCTTCAGAGCCCCCTACAGGCCGTATCATTTTTTCTTGAATCGCTCGCAATAATTTAACCTGCATCATTAGCGGTAAATCAGCCACTTCATCTAAGAATAAGGTGCCACCGTGTGCCGCTTGAAATAAGCCTTCCTTATCTGAAATAGCACCAGTAAATGAGCCTTTTTTATGGCCAAACAATTCACTTTCGACTAAATCAGCAGGTATTGCACCACAGTTAATTGGTACAAAGTCTTTGTCCGATCTTGCACCTAATTCATGAATTAATTTTGCAACTAACTCTTTTCCTGTTCCAGATTCTCCACTAATGTAAACTGGTGCTTGACTACGTGCAAGCTTAGTAATTTTGCCTCTTAATGCCTTTATTACCTCTGTTTCACCAAGTAATTGACTTCGAGAACGCCGCTCCTTAATTCGCGTTTTCCCTGTTGACAGTTTGAGGGCAGAACTAACTAGTTCGCGTAAAACACGTACTTTCAATGGTTTTGAAACAAAATCAAAAGCACCTAACTTCAAAGCCTGCACTGCTAAGTCCATATTTCCATGGGCAGAAATTACCGCTACAGGTAAAGCAGGGAAACGCTTCTGCAACATACTTACAAAATCCAAGCCACTTCCATCAGGCAATCGCATATCTGTAAGGCATAAATCAAAGGTCTGTTGATTAAGGGCTTGCTCGGCTTGGGCAATGTTTTCAGCAGTAATGCAATCCACCGACATTGCAGATAGTGTCATAGACAATAATTCAAGGATATCGGGTTCATCATCAATGATTAATGCTTGTGGGTTCAATGTAATACCTCTTGTTTTTCAATTGGAAAACTCACCCTAAAACAAGCGCCGCCTTCCCCAGCTATATAGTTTAATCTACCTCCGTTCGCTTGGCACATCTCACGTGCCAAATATAAACCTAAGCCTGTACCACCTTGTCGCTCCGAGTGAAAAGGCTCAAATAAATATTGCTGTATTTCTTCAGAAATTCCGATGCCATTATCCTTAACATCTATTATCACATCATTATTTTCGGTGTAGAGTCCCAGTTTAACTCTTGTAACATCAGACTGTTCCGATGAGTAATGCCAAGCATTATTGACTAAATTCGACATAATCTGCTGTAATTGCTCCTCATCAATACTCACTCTTGCTAAGGGAGAATACACTGCAAGTTCTATATCATTTTTTTTGATACGGTTAATATCGCAGAACTCGGCAATAAAGCTTTCTAACCATAATGCCAATATAACCACCTTTGGATCAACTTTTTTCCGTCGACTCATTGATAATATCGTTTCAATAATGCCATTCATTCGTGCACTATGACGTTGAATGATATCAGTAAGTTTAGTTGTTGCAGGATCGCCTTCATGGGTTTCAGCTAATAATTCACCCGCATGACTAATCGCACCCAGAGGGTTTCTAATTTCATGAGCAATACTTGCTGTTAGTCTCCCTAATGAAGCAAGTTTCATTTGTTGAGCTTGTTGAGACAGTGCCGTGGCGCTCTCAATATACACCAGGGTTTCACCACTTTCTAAGGCAGTGAAACGAGCAAGAACTTCAGGTAAGTCAGGTTTAATTTCGATAGGGTCAAAAGTAGCTCGCAGGTCAGTTTTCCATTTAGTCAATTGTTCTGCCAATATAGGTGAAAAATAACGTAATGCTATATCTGTATATTCACTCTTTATATCAAGTAAATCACGTGCAGACCGGTTACTTAATGTCACTCTACAATGACTGTCCAGAACAAGGATTCCTGTTTGCATACTACTGATAATATGTTGGTTCAGCATAGCCAGTTTATTAACATCTTGCCCTCTCTGATCAGCCAACAAACGAACAGTTTTCATTTTATATGAAAGTGTTTGAGCTAAGATTGCTGTTGCAAAAAAGGTTGCCCCCAGTAGGCCAGCATGGCTATATTTAGTAACGCCATCACCAGAAATTTGTGAATAACTCACTTCTAGTAATACTGCTAAGGTAGCAATTGCCGCGATAAAAGCTGATTGTCTACCTGGTATTAATGTTCCACCCACAACAACTACTACAACTAATAGAGATCCTAGTCCTGTAGACAAACCTCCACTGCTGTTAATTATTAGCGTCAGTAAAACAATATCTAAAATAAGTTGGGTTCGTGTATTGGCATGATATCGACCTACTTTTTTAAATGTGATAAATAACAGTAGTACGGCTAGTATTAAATAGAACAGAGTGACCTGACTATATAGCTCAGGATGTTCTGATCCTAGAAACTCAGGAGGAAGCTTTAGCCAATAAACCACAAATAAAGTTGTAGCAAGAAATAAGCGATAAGCAGAAAATATGCTTAATTCACGCCATGCTGGCACTGTTTCGGTAGCATCATGACCGAAATTAAATAATGACATGATTACTGCTTATTTATCAGACTCAAGGTGCTCTTTAGAGCAATAATAATCATCCCCTAATCGCAGTGCTTCTTGTTCAAGAATATGTAAATTACAGTGTTTGCATTTCACCATTTTTCCAGCGATAGATTTAGGTGGAACAGTGCGGTTTCTTCGCAATAGACTGCCAATGATGACGTAAAGCAAAAGACCAATAGCAATTAAAACTAAAATTCGCATTTAAAACCTCGTTCAATAAAAAGGGTATTCTGAAATAGAATACCCTTTTCTTAATTAGGAGTCTCGCCTTTAATAATAAAGGCTGACATTATCTATGGACATGACATCTTCACACCATCACACATTTTGTCGCCCACATTTGCATCATCATCTTCTTCATAAGCAGGCGATTGCATTCGGACAATAGCATCAGCAGAAATAATAAAACCTTCATTGGAATCAGCACGATTACCACAAAGACCTTGATAGCTTGATAAGGTACCTGCCGCTATATCAGTGTAATACCTATTTGCATCGGCAAACTTAGGATCATTTACCGTTTCATAAATACGTTGATTCGTACGTTGATTATTTAACTCGCTCAGACTGCCAATAATTCTATTCACTAATGGCACCATTAATTTATAACAGTATTGAACGCGTATTTTCAATAAATTAGCATCCTGAATTGATGCATCTCCCTTTAGCGTGGAGGGTCTATACATTAGATTATCATTAGGGATCTCATAAAAATTACCGGTATTTTTAACTCCAAAGCCAGTACCAGAAGCCGCTTGAAACTGTTTTCGTGTTGGGCTCAGTCTTATTATTTTAGTGTATTCATCAATCTCGCTTTGAGCGTCTCTTCTTGTACCAAGACTATTAATACCCGCATCGATATCAGTCCTTACGGTAGTGAGTGATGCATTACTCGTATATAAAGGTGCCATTCCTCTGATTAAGCCACGTCTCAGTGAACTATAGGTTGCATTGTTAACAGCACCTAACCTTGCTGACTGAAAGGTAGCATAGTTCAATGTTGTTTTTGCTGAATAAATTAGGCCAATTTGTATCGTTCCAAAGACCAACAAAATAAGTACCGGAATGACTATAATAAATTCAACCATAGCTTGACCATGACAGCTTCTCGCATAGGCTTTTGACATCAATTGATAGCTAGATCTGTCTCTTATACACATCTCCGAGCCCA
>CAJXPP010000115.1 GCA_913058195.1 uncultured Gammaproteobacteria bacterium
CGAGATCATGCCTAGTCTCGTGGGCTCGGAGATGTGTATAAGAGACAGGTTTTAACATTGAGATTGATTTAGCAAGATCAATCAATGTTTTTAAACGTACTGAGACTAGGTCATTATTGGTTTGTACTGCTGAGTTCATTTTAGATTACGATGATTTAGGGAACAGCAACGCGGGCAATTAACTCTTGAATAACGCGATCGGGAGTAATGCCTTCCGCCTCAGCTTCATACGATAAGAGTATACGATGCCGTAATACATCAAAAGCGATATCTTGAATATCTTCGGGGCTTACAAAATCACGTTGTTGTAACCATGCCTTGGCACGAGCACCGCGATCTAAAGCAATACTGGCGCGTGGGCTAGCGCCATATTGCAACCATGATGCGATATCTTCACCATAGGCACTTGGGTTACGTGTAGCGAGAATCAGTTGTAATAAATACTGTTCCAAAGCATCACTCATATACACATCTAATACTTCTTTTCGTGCTGTAAATAAGCTCTGTTGACTGATTGGTTCGAGCGATGCTTCGACTGATGATAGTTCACCGCGTGCTTCCGCGCGTGCTAAATGTAGAATGTCTTTTTCATGTTCAGCATGAGGATAATCAATTTTTACATGCAACATAAAGCGATCTAATTGTGCTTCGGGCAGGGGATAAGTCCCTTCCTGCTCAATGGGGTTTTGCGTTGCCATAACCATAAATAACTCAGGTAATGGGTAGGTCGCTGCGCCTACGGTAATTTGTCTTTCTGCCATAGCCTCTAGTAAGGCCGCTTGTACTTTAGCGGGCGAACGGTTGATCTCATCTGCCAGAATTAAATTATGAAATAAGGGACCTTTTTGAAATTCAAAACTGCCTTGTTGTGGTCGATATATTTCTGTACCCGTTAAATCAGCAGGCAGTAAATCAGGTGTGAACTGCACACGGTGAAAGTTAGCCTCAATGCCTTTACTTAGCACATTAATTGCCCGAGTCTTAGCCAAGCCTGGCGCGCCTTCAACTAAGATGTGACCATCAGCTAATAGTGCAATCAGCATTCTTTCAACTAAAATAGCTTGTCCGATAATTTGTTTGCCAATGTGGTTTTTTAATTGATGAACTGCAATTTGTGAAGGAGTCAAACTTGCCTCTGTCATACGGGGTATTCCTTTAGGTATATACGATAAACGGTGTTGCTTATATTTATTCTACTGTACTAACGGGGCTTACAGGACTTTAAGACGACGATTGGATTTAAAAGTTCCAAATAGGGGGAGCTATGAAATAGAAAATCAACTTGAGAGTTACGTTTTAAAAATAGCTGAGAGTTGTAGCCTTTCAAAATTCATGCAATATTATTAGCTGGATCTTGCAAAAATTAAATAGGCACTAGAAGCTTAGCGAGTTAATTTTTATAAGACCGTAGGTCCCATAAAAATAGCGATTACACTATAGGAGTACCGAGACATTAAGCATCTTTGGATAATTACCTTTGTCATTATTTTTATTTGGTCTGGTGTAAACCCTAAAGATCAATTCACCTGGTTTCTTGAAGTGGCTCCTGCATTAATTGGCGCTATCCTTTTAGCGACGACCTATAATTCTTTTAGGCTTACCCCAATCCTATATTTTTTTGTGCTAGTTCATTGCATAGTGTTAATGGTTGGTGGTCACTATACATACGCAGAAGTTCCATTATTCGATGGTTTATTCGGTGCAGAAAGAAATAACTACGATAAGGTTGGTCATTTCTTTCAAGGTTTTGTTCCAGCCCTTTTAGCAAGGGAAATATTAATTCGAAAAAATGTAATAAATAGCAATATTTGGCGCAGTTTTATCATCATTTCAATTTGTTTAGCCTTCAGTGCATTCTATGAGCTAATTGAATGGTGGGTAGCTTTAGCCTCTGGCGAAAATTCCGAGGCATTTCTTGGTACGCAAGGTTATGTCTGGGACACGCAGTCTGATATGGCTTGGGCTTTATTTGGTGCTATATGCTCGTTACTCATGCTGTCAGCCCCCCATAATAAACAGTTAAGACATATAACAAGTCGTACGTAGTTTGACAAGAAATAAGGCAGTAATGTAATTAAATCAATTGCTTGAAGATTCATAAAAAATTAGATATCTACTACACTTTAGTGCTGTTTAGTATCAGTTATAAAAGTGACATACATTATTGAGCACAGTGCTCTACACATAGGTTCTTAAAGGACAGCTTTCGACCCAAAGCGGACATTGATTCATATCTAAAAAATTCGAACATGTTAATTCCTTAGAGCGCTGAGTTTAGTTGTTATTCAAACTTTCCAAGCATCATCTGGTTTCCAGTCTTTCATCCAAGCAGGAATAGCATCAGCCGGCATGGGTCTGGCGATGCCATAACCCTGCGCTAAATCACAGCCTAGTTGTAATAATACTGTGCCATGTTCAATGGTTTCAACACCTTCTGCAATTACATTGCGTTTGAATGATTTGGCTAAGGCAATAACACCCTCAATAATAGCCAAATCGTCGGAGTCAACAAGCATGTCACGCACAAAGGTCTGGTCTATCTTAATTAGATCAACAGGTAAGCGTCTAAGATGAGTCAGGGATGAATAACCAGTACCAAAGTCATCGAGGGAAAATTTTACGCCGAGTGCCATACAGGTATTCATGACTGTTGATACATGTTCCACATCGTGTAAGGCACTCGTTTCTAATATTTCCAATTCTAAATCGCTTGGATCCACTTCAGGATGAGCTGTCAATAATCCTGTTATGCATGTTGCACACTCACCTTGCTGTAATTGATAGGCACTAATATTAACACTGATAGGGATATGAATACCCATGCTTTTCCATTGGCTTATTTGAGTTAGAGCAGTATCGATAACCCATTTACCCATGTCCAGACTAATAGTATGTCCTTCTACTATAGGTAAGAAATCTGCAGGAGACAGTAGGCCGAGACTCGGGTGCTGCCAACGGATTAAAGCTTCCACCCCAATGACATCGCCAGTACGCATATTTACTTTGGGTTGGTAATGAAGCACAAACTCACGACGCTCTAAACCGGAACGAATATTACCTAGGCTTTCACGTTGAATACTGACAGCTTCATCTTGCTTGGTATCGAAAAAATGATAGCGGTTCTTACCCGACTGTTTAGCCACATACATGGCTTGGTCAGCATGACGCATGAGCTGCTCAGCATCTGCACTATCTTGAGGGTAGAGAGTGATGCCAATACTGGCGGATACATTCAATGTAGTGTCATTGAATGTGACTGGTTCAGATGCTGCCAGTAACAACCGTTCTAATACCGGCTCACAATCTTCAACTTTGACTAAATCTGCTAATACAGCAACAAATTCATCACCACCAATACGGGCTAAGGTATCCCCTTCACGTAATGCTTCTTTCATACGAAGTGAAAGTGCAATCAGCAGCTCATCACCTACATCATGACCATGCGTGTCATTGACTACTTTAAAACCATCCAAATCTAGGAATGCCACAGCGAGTGACCTCTTGTGACGGCTGCACTGCATCATGGCCTGGTTTAAGCGGTCTGCTAGAAATACACGGTTAGGTAAGTTGGTCAGTAAATCATAATGGGCATTGCGTTCTAATTGGCTCAGATGCTCTTTCATCAATGTAATGTCTGAACACATAGCCACGTAATTTTGTATGACGCCATTTTCATCATACACGGCACTAATATTCTTTAGTTCAGCAAATACCTCACCATTTTTACGGCGATTCCATATTTCGCCAGCCCAGTGTCCTGTTGTGTCGATTTCATGCCACATGGCAACATAAAACTCATGAGATTGACGGCCTGAATGGAACATACGTGGATTTTGGCCTATCAACTCCTTGCGTGAGTAACCAGTGATTTCTATGAAGGTATCGTTTACTTCAACAATAGAACCTGAGGCATCGGTAATCATGATACCTTCTCGAGCGTGAGTGAATACACTGGCGGCGAGCTTTAGTTTTTCTTCTGCTTTTCTGTGCTCAGTAATGTCTTGTACCAGTGATGCAACTCCTGATACTGAGCCATCATTCTCTATAATAGGAGTGCTGTGCCACTCGCAAATGATGGCATGACCATTTTTTGTAATATTTTCGTTAGTACTATATACCCCTTTCTTTTGTTCTAGCAGTAACTTATAGATAGTATATAGTTCATCACCTAGATCGGGCCCTACGATAAGATCAGATGCTTTACGACCTATTGCTTCATCTGCACGGTAGCCAAAGATATGCTCGGCTGATTTGTTCCAATCGGTGCAAATTAAATTTCTGTCCCATGATATGCAGCCAAGAGAGGTATTTTCAACATGTCGAGACAACCTACTTTCGCTTTTTTGTAAAGATGTTTGGCTCTTTTTCAGTTGCTGTTCAGCGTTCAATCGTGTATTAGCCATTAAAGTAAAGCTATTCTGCAAGTCTACAAGCTCAGTAGAACCATGGTGAGGAATATCCCCAACATTTTTCCCTGATTCGAGATTTCTGGTGGACTGTAACAGGACTTTAAGAGGGTCTAATACGCTTTTTTGAATACCCCTTGTAGCAACTACAAACATCAGGATCACAAATATAAGTATGAATATCCCTGTTTTAATCAAACGTAAATTAATGACTGATACTTCATCAGCAAATGGAATACCAACGCTAATGGTGATATTGATAGGGCCACCGGTATTGAATAGTGGCCTGCTAACAAACATTCTCAGATGATTATCCACGCTCATGAAGGATTTGGTTGTCTGGCCCAAAGTGACATTGTTTTTCAGTAAATCACCCTGAGTACGCTTAATATTAGATCCTAGTAGTTTGCTATTGGTAGGATATACAGCAATGATCTTTTGTTCATGATCCGTAATATAGGCCACTGTTTTATTGGGTAAACGAGCTAGTGAAAGGCGATTGCTCCACCAATCAAGTGATACAACGGCAACAGCAATACCCACAGTTTCATCGGTGACTGGATTAATTACAGGGTAAGCAAAATTAATACTGGTGACGCCTGCGGCGCGATCAACTTGAAACTCTCCAATTGAAAAGTCTCTGGTTGCAAGAGCTTGCTGAATATAAGGGCGGTCAGCAACATTAACGGGCTTATCTAGTGGTCTTGCATTACACAGAAGTTCGCCGTCTGCCCGTGGAATGCCAAGATTTATATAGTTGCTATTAAGCTTAAGTATATTGGCTAAACTCATGCTACATTCTGGAGATTCAGGGTTCAATACTGATTTAAATGTAGACAAGCGTTGTAAAAAAACCCGCGTTTCTTCAATCAGGTTAGCTTGTTCAGAAGTCGTGATTTCAACGATATTAATAGCTTGTTCTAGGGCTGCATTAATAGCATTTTTTCGTTCTATAAATGAGTGATAGATAAGACCCGCTAGTCCCGGTAATGCGACCAATATGATCAGTAAGACTAATTTAGACTTTAATGACTGAAAAAAGCGTCTCATGTATCTATGCAAATCCAAAGTGAAGTATTAGGAGGAATAACACCCTTGTCAGCTCAATCTACTACAAACAAATTATCTTTGATAATCACTCACGGCCACCAACTAATAGACCGTTATGGTACAACTTCAAAACTAAGAGGACGTTACCCTTTATTTTAAGCTTTTGTTTATAAATGAACTTTATTGGCTGCCAGCAAAAAGGTTGTCAGGCTCCTTTTTTCCAACAATTGATTACGCATTACCGTAACACATTAAAGTAAACTCTGTTTTTTGGCTGCCTGCACTTTATTTTCCGATTAGAAAACTTTGTTGATGATCGAGCCACAATGGATATTTTATCATCGCTTTTGAAAATAACAGCGATATAAGGTGTTGCTTAAGCCAATGTTGAAGGTGCGGGTAAGGCGCTTGTGTATACCATTGGCGCTCAACACGGGCAAACTGACGAAGGTAAGGTAAAATCGCGTAGTCGACTAAACGGAGCTTATCGCCCATTAGGTATTTCTGTTTGCTTAGGCGGTTGTCTAATTCAATAATAAAGGCTTCACATTGCTGACGATGATCGGTTTTACTCTTTTCATGATATCGTTTGGCACTTTTATAATTTTCTAAATGCTTTTTGAACTCATTGTCAAAGCGGCCGATTAAGCTAAGCATCGATGGAAGTTGGTTTGGCTCGTCACTGTAAAGTAAATCATCTGGGTCGCTCAGACTTAAGGCCCAAAGCATAATATCTAAACTTTCATCGATTATCGTTGGTTGACCGGGACTTTCCGTATTATCAACAACTAAAACAGGCACGGTTCCTTTGGGAGATACCACTAGCATTTCGGGCGGTTTATTTCTTAAATCTATCGCGCGAATCATCACCGGTTGTTTTGCCAGTAGTATGCCGAGTCTTGCACGCATCGCGTAAGGACAGTTTTGTAAAGAATAGAGTATCGGCTGTGGCAAAATAATCCCTCACAATAATACGTTAATCTTAGTTGGCAGCCCCGCTATTTCGCGCTTTTAGTTGCCAACAATCAAAAAATAAGTCAGCTTAAAATCACGTTAAATTGGACTTAAGCAGGCAAAAGGTATCACAATCCTTGGCTGTACTGTGCATTGGTCGATACCGAAATCAAGTCATTAAGCTGGCTAGCGGCGTTGTTATCCCCGTTCAGTAAACCTTCAAAATAATGGATCAGTTGCACTTTATCTTGCTCGGCTTTTGAACCGGCACCGATATTGGTTAAATCAATAAAAAACTCGTCAAACAAGCCTGATAAATCATCAATAATATCAAGGTTTAAAAACTGCTCATCATTATAAATGCTCGGATAGCCGCCTTTTTGTTTGTCTATGGCAAAGGAGACCCCTTTGACATTGGTAATCGTGGTGGCTTTTTCACATTTGAGCATCTGTCTCTTATACACATCTGACGCTGCCGACGATCT
>CAJXPP010000116.1 GCA_913058195.1 uncultured Gammaproteobacteria bacterium
CTCCCAATAATCAATCCAGCGCCAATCATCGAACTCAGGTTTTTCATACTGATCTAAGCGAACGTTTTCTTCTGTGGCGATTAATCGCAATAAAAACCAGCGTTGTTTTTGGCCAATACACAAGGGTTTATTTCCAAAACGCAAATAACGTTTAGGTAAGCGGTAACGCAACCAGCCTCGTGTCATTCCTAACACTTCGACATGTTCAGGCCCCAAGCCAACCTCTTCCATTAACTCACGATAAACTGCTTGCTCAGCGGTCTCATCAGGCTTGATACCACCTTGAGGAAACTGCCATGAGTCATGCTGTGCACGCTGCGCCCAAAGCACCTTATTTTCTTCATTGCAGAGAATAATCCCTACATTTGGTCTAAAACCATCTTTATCAATCACAGCCCTTCTCAATATTACAACCATCATTTTCACCAAATGGTGTAACGCGATAATTTCTCAATACCTAGTAGATTAGAGAAAGCACTCACGGTATGCAAACCATTTTGATTATAATAGTCCTCATTCCCTTTCATATAGTTGAAATTTAAAAACATGGCTCTAGCAATCTTCGATTTGGATAACACCTTACTTGGCGGTGATAGCGATTACTTATGGGGTGAATTTTTAGTCGAAAATGATTACGTTGTTAGTAAATATCATCAAAAAATGAATGAGGTGTTTTACCAACAATATCTCGCAGGCACTATGGATATGGTCGAGTTCTTGGCTTTTCAACTTAAACCTCTTGCTGATAATGACATTGCCAAACTACATCGTTGGCGGGAAACCTATCTCAGCCAAAAAATTGCGCCAATCATGCTGTCTGCTGCACGTGAGTTGATTAAAAAGCATCAACACGCTGGCGATACCTTATTGATTATCACTGCAACCAATGACTTCATTACTGCGCCAATTGCTGATCAACTCGGCATTGCTAATTTAATTGCCACTGAAGCAGAAATGATTGACGGCCAATACACCGGTAAGGTCGCTGGCACACCTTCTTATCAAGAAGGCAAAGTCACCCGCTTAAATGAATGGTTAGCTGAGCAACACATTTCACTCGAAGGAAGTTATTTCTACAGTGATTCACATAATGATTTACCGCTACTTAAGCTCGTTGATCACCCTGTTGCTGTTGATCCTGATGACACCTTACGCCAGTTTGCTGAACAACAAAGCTGGAAAGTTATCAGCCTTCGATAATAAATTGGTACAATTCATCGTTTAAATATTCAGATCGGACCATCAATATGGAATGGGAAGTTGTTATTGGGTTAGAAGTTCACGCCCAACTCGCCACTAAAACTAAAATATTTTCTGGCGCACCTACTGCTTATGGTGCTGAGCCTAATACACAAGCTTGTGCCGTTGACTTAGGCCTTCCAGGTGTATTGCCAGTGCTTAATTTAGAAGCGGTTAAAATGGCGGTTAAGTTTGGTCTAGCAATTGATGCTGAATTAACCAACCCATCAATATTTGCTCGTAAAAATTATTTTTACCCTGATTTACCAAAAGGCTACCAAATCAGTCAGATGGATTTGCCTATTGTTGGTAAAGGTCAGTTAGCGATCGAATTAGAAGATGGTAGTGAAAAGATCATCGGCATTACCCGTGCTCATTTAGAAGAAGATGCGGGAAAATCTATGCATGGCGACTTTCAGGGCCAAACAGGTGTTGATTTAAATCGTGCTGGCACGCCTTTATTAGAAATCGTTTCTGACCCTGATTTAAGCAGTGCTAAAGAAGCTGTCGCCTATATGAAAAAAATTCATTCATTAGTGCGATACCTTGAGATTTGTGACGGCAATATGCAGGAAGGCTCATTCCGCTGTGATTCTAATGTTTCGGTTCGCCCTAAAGGCCAGAAAGAATTAGGCACCCGTGCTGAACTGAAAAACATTAACTCATTTCGTAATGTTGAACGTGCGATTAATATCGAAATAGAACGCCAAATTGAACTGATTGAAGATGGCGGTAGAGTTGTTCAAGAAACACGTTTATACGATGCAGATAAGAATGAAACCCGATCAATGCGTAGCAAAGAAGAAGCCAATGATTACCGCTACTTCCCGGATCCAGACTTATTACCCGTCGTATTGGAACCAGAACTAATCGAAGAAATGCGTGCAAGTTTGCCTGAACTACCCAATGCAAAACGAGATCGCTTTGTTGCCAATATGAGTTTATCGCTTTATGACGCATCAGTATTAACAAGCAGCCGTGAATTAGCGAATTATTTTGAAGCAGTTTTAGATGCTTCAAACAATAAAGAACCTAAACAATGTGCTAACTGGATCATTACCCAATTGCTTGGCGCATTAAACAAAGCTGGTTTAGAAATTGCTGAGTCACCGATCAGTGCAGAACAATTAGGCGGTTTATTACTACGTATTACCGACAATACAATTTCAGGAAAAATTGCCAAACAAATCTTTGATGCACTTTGGGCAGGTGAAGGTGATAATGCTGATAGCATCATCGAAGCAAAAGGCTTAAAACAAGTGACGGATTCAGGTGCAATTGAAGCGATTGTTGATGAAGTGATTGCTAATAATGCAGATCAGGTAGAGCAGTATCGTAATGGTAAAGAACAATTACTAGGCTTCTTCGTCGGCCAAGTCATGAAAGCCTCGAAAGGTAAAGCTAACCCAGCTCAAGTAAATGAAATCTTAAAAGCTAAATTAGCAGGTTAAATTTCTCCTACATAAAAATAAAAAAAGGCTGTGTTTATTTCTAAACACAGCCTTTTTTATTTAGCAGACTAAGTCTTAGTCGTCACCGCCACCAGAAATCATTCCAGCAACTTTAGCTGATGCTAGGCCAAATAAAGCACCAACAATAATAGATAAGGAAACAACAATTACTGGATTAGAAAAATCCATTGCTAACGTATTGCCTGCAGCTGATAAATCTTCACCTGCATGAATAGCATAAGCTGCTGTTGCGGCAAAGCCATATACTGCTGAAGGGATAACAGAAAGGGCAGGAATAGATGCCCCCATTACAAGTATAAATACCGTCACTCCTACCCATACTGCAGCATTAACTGCTAATGATGCACCGCCTAGGCCTACTTGTGTAATTAGAGCAAATGCTATGCCGGCTAATACTGAACCAAACAGACTACATACAATTGTATTTTTTAATGCAGCGGTATCGCCGCCGTTATGAAAATACTGGCCCCAACCAATAAAGATAGCCCAAATTGTTACCATTCCTGCTAGAGGACTTAATGCAAGCCAAGTAGCTAAGGCACCTAAACCACCAATACTTAATGCTAATCCAAACATAAATTTTCTCTCTCTTAATTTGAAGTAAAGTTTTCTAACGGCTTGCTAATTATTTAGCTTATATTTTTATTATGACGTTAAAAAACAACTGCGAAGCTTTATGGAACCAACCTCACGCTTGAAGAGACTAATTAATCTCTCAGAAGCAATAAAACATACTTAAGCTTATATTTCAATCAACTAAAAAGGATTTATATTTTAGTATCTTAGTTAACATTTACTTTTACTTACTTCTCAAAATATCTGTAATGCACCGTTATAGGGCGAGTTATGACTGTACTCAGTCCTCACTTTCAAAGCTTCTTCTTCCCTTAATCTAATAAACTGTTGTAACATCAACCTAATATTTTCTTAACACCTTAAAGGACGCGAAGAATGATTTCGCGGAAATGGATTTTACTTACGTATTTAGGCAATAAACTATGAAGTTTGAGCAAGAACACCTTCCCCCTAAAATGGCAGTCAGTAAATTACCTAAAGCATCCCCGCTACCGGAAGCGAATTGGGTATTAGTGTTTGGCTCAGTTAAACGTTTTCAAGAGCGAGGCTTCACAAAAACGCTTGAAGACCGCTACCCGAATGCTCATATAATTGGTTGCACCACATCAGGTGAAATCACTAATGAAGGTGTATATGATGAAAGTGTACATATTACTGCTATGCATTGGGAACGGAGCACCCTTAATTTCATCGTTAAACCAATTAATAGCATGGCTCAATCTCATGCCCTAGGCGCTCTGATCGCATCAGAACTTCAACAGCCCAATCTTAAAGGTGTATTTATTTTAAGTGATGGTCTTAATGTAAACGGGTCTGAATTAGTTGAAGGTATCCAAGAAGTATTACCTGAAATACCAATCACTGGTGGCCTAGCAGGTGATAATGCTAATTTTTCTCAAACCTATCTTCTTAATAATGACAAAGTTCAAGATCGTGTTGTTATTGCCGTGGGCATATATGGCGAACATGCTGTTGTTACCAGCGGTGCTTTAGGTGGCTGGAGGCCTTATGGCCCACCACGTAAAGTGACTAAGGCAGTTAAAAATATCGTTTATGAGTTAGATAATAAACCTGCTCTACCACTTTATAAAATGTATCTCGGTCATTACGCCAATACACTGCCAGCATCAGGCTTAAATTTTCCCTTTGCAATTATGGCCGAGGACAAAAGCATTACCGTTATCCGTACACTGCTTGCTATTGATGATAAAGATAATAGCCTAACATTTGCTGGTAATGTGCCTAATAGTTCAACAGTGCGCTTTCTAAAGTCCGATCACGACATGCTCGTTAACGGCGCAAGTGATGCTGCTCGTCAAATCTTAGAGAAAAAAATTAACCTAAATGAAAAAGCATTGGCTATTTGTGTCAGTTGCGTCGGTCGTAAGTTAGTTATGGCTGAGCAAGTCTCTGATGAAGTCTTTGCCGTACAACGCTTACTAGGGTTACAAACAGGTATAACAGGCTTCTATTCAAATGGTGAAATTTGTTCAGGTGAAGATGACGGTCATAGCCAATTACATAATCAAACAATGACTATTGCTTATCTTAGTGAACATATGAACTAATCGTCATTTCTGACTCATTATTCAATAAAAAGGGCGCAATTACACAAGGTGTAATTGCGCCCTTTTTATTATTCCTTAGGCTACTTCTCGTGCCGCTGCTAATAATGCCAAGCGTGCAATAACGCCGTAGGCATAAAAGCGATTTGGTTCAGCATCCGGCGTACCCTCTTTATCGGGTGTATTACAAGGCTCTGCAAATGCCAATGGCTCAAAATGCATGCCTGGCGCATTAAGGTTCTCATCAACACCTCGCCCAGTGTGGACCCGGTAAAACCCACCTACAACAAAGTGATCCATCATATAGACCACAGGTTCCGCCACGGCAGAATCTTCGCCTATTGTCTCGAAGGTATAGACCCCTTCTTGTACTAATACATTATCAACGACTAAACCTTCTTTTGCAGATGACATCTTTGTTCGCTGTTTACGATTTAAGCTGCTAATTTCCTCTACATTTTTTACTGTCATAATACCCATTCCGTAGGTTCCAGAATCCGCTTTTACAACAACAAATGGTTCTTTATCAATACCGTATTCAGCATACTTTTTTGAGATTGTCGAGAGCATGTTTTCAACGTTAACAGCTAAACATTCTCCACCATCACGGTCCATGAAGTTTACTTCACCACACTGCAGTGACAAAGGAGAGATCAGCCAAGGATCGATATCGATTTTCTCAGAAAACTCTGTCGCTACAGTATGATAATGACTAAAATGGTCAGACTTCTTTCTATCAGACCAGCCTGCAGATAATGGTGGTAGAACATGCTGTTCTAATCCTTCAAGGATTGTAGGCCGCCCACCTGATAAATCGTTATTCAATAATACTAAGCAGGGTGAAAAATCGCCAACCATTACCCGGTCACCTTCTCGTTTCAAAGGCTCTAACTGACAATGCTTACCCGAAGGTAACTCTATATCCATCAGTTCAGTTATATCATCTCTTAAACTACCAATTCTTGCTTCAAAACCCGCTTGCTCAAAGATTTGTCGTAAGGTTTCAATGCTTTCTAGATAAAATAAATTGCGTGTGTGATTTTCAGCAATAATTAATACACTTCGCGCAGTTGGACAAGCGCGTTCAACAGCCGCCTGAGCCGCCTGAATACATAGAGGCATAAACGCTTTATTAAGATTATTAAAGCCTGCAGGAAATAAGTTTGTATCGACGGGAGCCAACTTAAACCCCGAATTTCGTAAATCAACCGATGTATAGAATGGAGCTGGAGTTAGTAACCACTGCTCCCTAAACCAAGCTTCAACTTGAGCTTGATTGGCCAGTAAATGGGCTTCTAGCTTTAAAATAGGGCCGTTTTTAGCCGTTGTTAAATGTGGTACGCCAGTCATCATCTTAGCAATCAACCTTTTCCAATATTGAAAATTAAAACACTAAACACTTTAGCTCTACGATAGAAACATAAGTCTTAATGAAAGATACATTATATTTTCATCTCTATGCTAGCAAACAAGCAAGAACTAAGTTTTATTATTTGTGGCTAGCCTGAACAGTAAAAATGGGGTATCTTCTATCTCTAATGTCTCCGTAAGACTACTATTTAGAGGTGATTATTTAGAGTGAGTGACGACAATACAGAATTTTCAGGCCTAACGGTCTTAGTGATCGATGACAGTAAAACAATTCGACGCACAGCAGAAACTTTACTAAAGAAAGTAGGTTGTGATGTTGTAACTGCTGAAAATGGCTTCGAGGCTTTGCCAGTAATCACATCTCATCATCCTGATATTATTTTTATCGATATCATGATGCCACGTTTAGATGGCTACCAAACCTGCTCACTAATCAAAAATAACGCTACATTCAAAAGTACACCCGTCATCATGCTTTCTAGTAAAGATGGCTTATTCGATCGAGCTAAAGGGCGCATCGTCGGCGCCGAACAATATCTCACTAAACCATTTGCTCGTGACGATCTCCTCAATGCAATCCGTACTCACCTGCTAAATAAATCTTAAGGTTACAACAGATATGGCTCTAATTCTTATCGCAGATGAT
>CAJXPP010000117.1 GCA_913058195.1 uncultured Gammaproteobacteria bacterium
TTAACAGTTCTAACTGATTTATTTGAAGCCAATGATTTCCCACCTGACCAAACAACCAGCTTCTGGCCTAACTTCAAGGTATCTTTCGATGACTTACTATTCCATTTAGCTAGTTTTTGCACGCTAACTTTATTGGCTCTAGCCAGATCCCACCATGTATCGCCCGCTTTAACAGTGTGTATTTTTTTGGTGCCTCGGTTAGCTTTGCTCTTGCCTGTTGCCAAGCGTTGACTATGGCTTGATGGAAAGTCAGCCCGCTTACCTGACGTCACAGGAATGAGTAAATTTCGACCCGCACGAATTGCACTACTCGATAAGCCATTCGCTTCTTTAACGACCGCTACCGTTGTTTTGTAGTGTCTAGCAATGCCTCCTAGTGATTCGCCCTCTTGTATTTTATGTCTTGTCCACTGCACACGCTTGTCAAAGGGATAATCTAATAAGCCATCTAAAAACAAGCCTGATTTATCAAGTGGGACCACTAAGCGATGAGGTCCATTTGGTCTTGTTGCCCAGCGATTAAACCCTGGATTAAGTTGATACATTTCATCTGTTGTCAGGCCAGCTAATTTTGCCGCTAGTGCCAAATCAATTTGAGACCCCACTTCAACAACAGTCAAAAATGGCGAGTTCTCAATAGGGCTCAAACTCATATTATATTTTTCTGGTTGCTTTACAAGCTCTGCAATCGCCAATAATTTAGGCACATATGCGGATGTCTCTTTCGGTAGTGTCAAAGACCAAAAATCAGTTGGCTTGCCGGCTTTTTTATTACGCCTTATCGCACGCCCCACAGTACCTTCACCGCTGTTGTAGGCAGCCAAAGCCAATTGCCAATCACCAAAATCATTATGCAGCTTTTGCAAATAATCTAATGCTGCACGCGTCGATTCAATAACATCGCGACGGCCGTCATACCACCATGTTTGATCTAAACCATAGACCTTGCCAGTTCCAGGAATAAACTGCCACAAACCTGAGGCGCGACCTGATGAGTAGGCAAACGGTTGAAAGCCACTTTCAACAACGGGTAGCAAGGCTAATTCAAGTGGCATATCCCTTTGTTCAATTTGATCCACGATATAGTGAAGATAGGGCCGTGCACGTTCAACCACGCGATCAACATACTCAGGATGCTTAACAAACCAATTCAACTGCTGTTGAGTTTTTGCATGCAGCGCTGGATCGGTCATCGCGTAGCCGTCTCGGAGACGCTGCCAAAGATCAGCCTCTGGAATAGGTGTTATTTCTTCATCATGATCTATAAGTGCAAGCTCAGATAGCTTATTGATCTCTGCCGCCTGAGGCTCACCATAGGCATCTTGCCACGTTGATGCTGGCGTTATTTCAGCCTGTTTTTGAGCGCCAGGTTCAGCCAAGCTTTCAGGCTTAGTGAAAGAATTGTTACATGCTGTCAGCAAAGATAACAACACTACGGAAATTAGTGGCTTAGTAATAAAATTCAACATAACGGTCTATTATAGAGGTGAAAGTGACGCATGTTTAGAAAAGAATGTTATCGAATGAGATAAACTATGCACTAATTGCAATTACAGGATCTAAAATGTGAGCGAATTTCACGGACAATTATCAAAAATGGTTGCCACTCAGACCACCGACTCATCACTTGCTAACTACCAGATGGTATTCGATTCCCAGCACACTGATATGGCGCCATTAATAGGCCAGAGCATTCAATTACACTTTGCGGGAGAAATCCATTGCCAAGCTTGCGATAGGTTGACCAAAAAAAGTTACAGCGGCGGTTTTTGCTTTCCTTGCTCTCAAAGGCTCGCTCAGTGCGACCTTTGCATTATGAAACCAGAAACTTGTCATTACGAGGCGGGCACTTGTCGGGAGCCTGAATGGGGCGAATCATTTTGCATGCAAGATCATATTGTTTATCTTGCTAATAGCTCAGGCATAAAAGTCGGTATTACCCGAGTCAATCAAATGCCGACGCGATGGATAGATCAAGGTGCGATCCAAGCAATTCCTATCTTTAAAGTTAAAACACGTTATCAATCAGGCTTGGTAGAAGTTGTATTCAAATCTCATGTTTCAGATCGAACTGACTGGCGGAAAATGCTGAAAGGTTTTAATGAAAAAATTGATTTAAAAGCTAAGCGTGATGAATTGTTTTTAGCCTGTAACGATCAAATAACAGAACTACAGCAACGCTTTGGGGAGGATGCTATTAGCCCACTACTCGATGCAGATGTATTAGACATCTCGTATCCAGTTCAACAGTATCCGGAAAAAGTAAAGTCACATAATTTCGATAAAACACCTGATATTAGTGGTGTTTTACAAGGCATAAAAGGTCAGTACCTTATTCTTGATACTGGCGTATTAAACATCCGTAAATTTAGCGGATATCACATCACAATGGTGACAGAATAATGTTGTATCGATTAATGCGGGAGCTGATGTTTAAGCTTGATGCTGAAAAAGCACATCATCTTGGTCTTAATGGTCTAAGTTTACTCGAAATGTCTGGGCTAACATCATTATTATATCCAAAAACTCACGCTAGCCCAATTAATGTAATGGGGCTTACCTTTCCAAATGCTGTCGGTTTAGCGGCAGGGTTAGATAAAAATGGTGATTATATTGAGGCTTTAGCTGCCTTAGGCTTTGGCTTTGTTGAAATTGGCACTGTGACGCCACGACCTCAAGATGGTAATCCCAAGCCACGCTTATTTCGAATTCCTGAGGCTGAGGCGATCATTAATCGTATGGGCTTCAATAACCAAGGAGTTGATCACTTAGTTGAACAAGTAAAAATAGCTCAAACGGATGCGCTTATCGGTATCAATATCGGTAAAAATTTCGACACGCCAGTAGAAAAAGCGGTTGATGACTACCTGATAGGTTTAGAGAAAGTTTATGCTCACGCTGATTACGTCACCATTAATATCTCATCGCCTAACACGCCAGGCTTAAGAAGCTTGCAGTTTGGCGAATCACTCAATCAGTTACTTGGCTCATTAAAAGAAAGGCAAACAGAGCTACAGCAGCAAAATAACCGCTATGTTCCTATGGCCGTAAAAGTAGCGCCCGATCTAGAGCCACATGAAGTAGAAGAACTGGCACAAGCCTTCAGCCAACATGAAATTGATGCCGTGATAACGACCAATACAACCATGTCACGTGAAGGCGTTGAGAATCTGCCATTTGGCGATGAAGCAGGGGGGTTAAGTGGCCGTCCTGTCTTTGAGAAATCGACTGAAATCGTACGCCAATTTAAACAAGCCTTACCAGAAAACTTGCCGATTATTGCCGCAGGTGGGATTATGTCTGGCGATAATGCCGCAGAAAAATTAGATGCTGGTGCAAGCCTTGTTCAAATATACAGCGGTTTCATCTATCAAGGCCCTAAGCTGGTCACTGATATACTAAAAACATTAGAAAATAGGACTTAAAAATGGAAGCTCAAACAGGTTTTGTCATGCAATTGCTAATGAATATTGTAGTAGCTATTGCAATTTTTGTAATTGGTCGAATGGTGGTTAAATGGATCGTTAAGCTGGTTCGTAAATTAATGATTCGCAATGAAGTCGATCCAATTCTAATTAATTTTATCGCTGCAATTGCTAATGCAATTTTATTATTATTCGTTGTTGTTGCCGCTTTAGATCATTTAGGTGTTGATACAACATCAATGGTTGCCCTTGTCGGTGCTGCTGGCTTAGCTATTGGCTTGGCGCTTCAAGGTTCATTACAAAACTTTGCCGCAGGTGTAATGATGATTATATTCCGCCCATTCAAACTGGGTGATTTCATCGAAGCAGGTGGCGTAGTCGGTGTTGTTGAACAGATCAGTATTTTCAGCACAATGATGAAAACAGGTGATAACCGCGAAATCACTATCCCTAATGGCCAAATATACTCTGGCGCAATCACCAACTACTCAGCACGTGATACACGTCGTATTGATATGGTATTTGGTATTGGTTATGACGATGATATGTTAAAAGCTAAAAAGCTGATGGAAGATATCCTAGCAGCACATGAGCTTGTTTTAGAAGATCCCGCTCCTGCAGTAGCGGTAGCAGAATTAGCAGATAGCAGTGTTAATTTTAATGTTCGCCCATGGGTAAACAGTGCTGATTATTGGGGTGTTCGTTCTGATTTAATTGAACAAATTAAATTAACGTTCGACAAAGAAGGAATCTCAATTCCATACCCACAAATGGATGTACATACTGACAAGTAGTCAGATAAGCGCTCAATAAAAAAGCCCATACAAATACAATTTGTATGGGCTTTTTTTAACTCTCAGAAACTATTCTTACTTTTTATTTCCTGTTAATACATCAAGAATTACACCTGTTGCATCCATCACTCGCACCACCCTCTCATCAATACGTCTAATCGTTGTTCCTGTTGGTCCATTCGGCAATCTCTCAACAACATCTCGAGGGAGCCTCTGCGAAGCTAAGTAAAGATCTTTATCCATCACCTCACCTTTAGCTACTTTCTTCTGCCAACCTGGAGGAAGCTCACCACCACGTTCCACTTTCTTTTTCAGGCCAGGTGGTAATGCTTTTTTCTTTTTATGTTTGTTTTTATGTTTTTTATCTTTATCGTGATCATTGTCTGAGTATGTATCACGACCTTGATCCAACGCTCGGTTGCGTAAATAGTCATTCAATATGGACCGTTCTTCAGAGCTGAATACCTTACTTATTTCTGGATGATTGGTGACTGAATTAACACCCTCTGTCGTCTTTTGCCAGAACTTCCACCAAGCTGACTCGTTTTCAGCAAAAGCCGGCATAGCAGATAAGGATAGTAATAAAAAGACCAAGTGACGCATAGCGGCTCCGCAATATGTTCGATTTGTGGCAAATCAAAATTGAGTTGCTTCCATTGTCATACTAGACCCCACTCGTAGATTACACAATACATTCGAGCCCGAGATAGCATTAAAAAATGTATGAAAGCTTAAAACATATCTTTCCATAGTCGTAAAGAAGTGAAAACCTGTTCTGATGTGGCAAGAGTTTGGTTTGTATATTGTTCAGTAGCCTGTCTGACAGTAGCATTATCACATCGAAGAAAAGGATTTGTTTTCAGCTCTAAATCCAACGTTGATGGTAGGCTCGGCAATCCTTTATGACGTAATAAGCCAGTCTCAATGATACGCTGCTGAATATCTTTATTATTTGGATCTATTGTGGCTGCAAACTTCAGATTTGCCTCTGTATACTCGTGGGCACAATAAATTTTTGTGTTCTCAGGAAGTTGCGAAATTTTCTGTAATGATTCGAATAGAACCTTGGCAGGACCACTATGTAGCCGACCACAACCAGCAGCAAAGAGAGCATCACCACAAAATAAACCACCTCCAATCAAAAAACCAATATGTCCTTTGGTATGACCAGGAATATCCATCACGGTGATTAAGGGAAAGCCTGTAATCGTGACCTCCTCTTTTTCAATCAGTGGATGAGTAAGATGTGGAATAAATTCATTATTCGGCCCATAGACTGGAATATCATAATGCGCTAAAAGCGTATTAATTCCGTCAACATGATCATGGCAGCCATGAGTAATCAGTATCGCCACGGGAATAAGATTTTGTTGCTTTAGTGCCGCTAAAACGGGTGTGGCATCACCCGGGTCAACAATTAAAGTCGCTTGAGAATTCGGAGCTTGAATAAACCAGATATAATTATCTTCAAAAGCACTGATGGCCTGTATTTTTAGCATTCTAATAGCACCATTAAGGTAGAGTCATGACTGATTATAAAGCAGATAACGCTCAAGCATTAAATGACTGGTGGAATAGTCCACTTGGCCAACACGTGTTACAGCAAGAAAAATCTTTATTGCAATCCATGACAGCCTATTTTCACGGTTATTATCAGCTGCAAATTGGTACTGAACAGTCATTGCTTCCGCAATTATCAAAATCTAAAACTCAAAAGATAATGGCACGTTCCGCCGATGTGAATGGAGAAAGCATAGCCATGCCATTTAAATGCTATAGCCTCGATACACTTTTATTGGCGCATGTTTTAGAGTATTCAAGCGACCCTCACCAAGTGCTTAGAGAGGTCGAACGGGTATTAGTCGCAGATGGCACACTGATATTATGTCGTTTTAATCCTTGGAGTTTATGGGGCTTGAAAAGGCTGTTTTCTTGGCAAGACAACCCTCCTTGGCAAGGCTCATTCTTTGGTAATACCCGTATAAAGGATTGGCTGGCACTATTAAACTTTGAAGTTATAGCGACAGAAAGGTTACTATTTAGTCCGCCTATCCAAAGCGACAAATGGTTTCAACGTTTTAACTTTCTGGAACGCTGGGGAAAAAGATTGTGGCCGGTATTTTCAGGTGTAACCATAGTGGTAGCGACAAAACGTACCATCCCCCTTACCCCAATTACACAACCTTGGCGTGCAAGACGATTATTTCCAAGGCCAATAGTCCAACAAAATCGAGCGAGCAGAGAAAAAAATAAATGAATGAGGTTGAAGTTTTTACAGATGGTGCATGTAGCGGTAATCCGGGCCCTGGTGGTTGGGGTGCGATTCTAAGATCAAATGACGTCGAGAAAGAGCTATCAGGCGGAGACAAAGACACCACCAATAACAGAATGGAAATGATGGCCGTTATTGCAGCTTTAGAAGCGCTGAAAAAACCATGCAAAGTCAAAATTACCACCGATTCACAATATGTTATGAAGGGTATGCTGGAATGGCTTCCAGGCTGGAAAAAACGTAATTGGATGACTGCAGGCAGAAAACCAGTAAAAAATGTCGACCTCTGGCAACGCATGGAAAAAGCAGCCCAACAACATACATTGGAATGGGAATGGGTACGTGG
>CAJXPP010000118.1 GCA_913058195.1 uncultured Gammaproteobacteria bacterium
GACAGAAATTAACATATCGATGATACGTTTTAATAATTTAGCTTATGATATTTGATTATCTATAAAGAGATGAAATATGACAACATCAGCCACAAAACAATTAATACAATTATTTCTATTGTTAATTATTACAGCAACAACGACTGCTTGCAACGAGCCTCCACCAGCTGAGCCTGTATTAAAAATAGAAACCATCGTTCTTAATAAAAGCAATATCAACTCTTTTAAACGAGAGCTTCTTCAAGACTATGTTAGCAATAGAAATGATTTATTGAACCAATTTAAAGCCTTCAAAAAAGAGGGCAATCCCCATGGATTCGTTCAGTATAGGAACTATGAATGGACGCCACACTACATAGAAAAGAAAGATTATTACCAAGTAGTATTAAAAAAGAATAAGGCATATATTGAGAAGGCATCGATCAAACCATTATTCCTAAAATTTGATAACTTACTCATTATCGGCGTTAACTTAAAGAATGCTCTACTTGATAGTGACGATGAGCTGCTAAAATCTACTTATGCACAAATAAAGGCAGATCATACAGTTATCAGCAAATTCAAAAAATAACTGTCTTTAGGCTTGCTTAGATAAGCAACAAGCCTAAGGCCCTAGTCACTCTCAACTTTAGCGGTATAACCGCACTCCTTTTGTGGGCAAACTTTTTCCGTACCACGACTCTTGGTCGTTTTAACTGTCAAAATTGGCCATTTGCAATCGGGGCACTCTTCTTTAAGTGGCTCATTCCATAAGGCATAATCGCAATCAGGATATTCACCACAGGAATAGAATATTTTTCCTCGACGTGATTTACGAACAAGGATTTCGCCTTTTTCACATTTTGGGCAAGTAACGCCAGTGTTAGTTGGTTGTTCTAGCGACTCAATATGCTTACACTTTGGATAACTGCTACAGCCAATAAACTTACCGTATTTTCCTGTACGAACCCATAAGTCAGATTCACATTTTGGACACTTACGATCAGCTACTACTTCTGGCTCGCTTGCCGTAGTTTCTTCACCATCGACATTACGCGTGTAATCACATTCAGGATATGCCGTACAACCGATAAAACGGCCACTTCGACCTAAACGACTCGATAGTGGTTTCGCACATTTCGGGCAGTCTTCACCAATGTCTTCTTGAGTTACATCGCTACGCTGAACTTCTTTATCTTTCGTTTCGACTTGCTCTTTAAACGGCCCCCAGAAATCACGTAATAAAGGCACCCACTCTTGTTCGCCTCGTGCAACAGCATCAAGCTGATCTTCTAGTTTCGCAGTAAAATCGTAATCAACATACTTGGTAAAATGTTGCGCCAAGAACTTGCCCACAACACGGCCCACATCTGTGGGGTGAAAACGCTTTTTTTCTAGCTCAACGTATTCACGTTGAAGCAAGGTAGAAATAATGCTCGCATAGGTAGACGGGCGGCCAATATCATGTTCTTCGAGAGAACGTACTAAGCTCGCTTCACTAAATCGTGGCGGTGGCTCTGTAAAATGCTGCTCTGGACGAATGAGTTTAAGGTCAACAACATCGCCCACTTCCATAGCAGGCAATAAGCGTTCATCTTTATCACCCTTAGCAGCATCATCCTTACCTTCAAGGTAAACACTCATAAAACCAGGGTTAACCACTGTTGAACCGTTTGCGCGGAAGGTATTACCTGCACCAGCCGCTAGGTCAACGGCAACGGTGTTCATTGTTGCGTGAATCATTTGACTCGAAATGGTACGCTGCCAAATTAAGCTATAGAGCTTTAATTGATCAGATGACAAATACGCTTTTAATGATTCTGGCGTACGTAGTATAGAGGTCGTTCTAACAGCCTCATGCGCTTCTTGAGCATTTTTAGACTTGGTTTTATACACTTGCGGTGTTTTCGGTACTGATTTAGCACCATACTTCTCAGCAATAAAACCACGAATTTCTTCAACGGCCTCAGCAGCCAAACTAACGGAGTCAGTACGCATATAGGTGATCAAACCTACCGCGCCTTCACCCGTGTCAGCGCCCTCATACAGTTGCTGAGCAACGCTCATCGTTCGCTGAGCACCGAAGCCTAATTTACGTGAGGCTTCTTGTTGTAAAGTAGATGTTGTAAATGGTGCAGCAGGATTTCGTTTGCGTTGCTTTTTATCAACCTTGGTAACTAATAATTTGCCATCAGCTGCTTTGGTTAATGTCGCTACAACATCAGCAGACTGTTCAGCGTTATTAACGGTGAATTGGGATAGTTTGTCACCTTGATAATGCGTTAGCTTAGCTTCAAAGGCATCTTTTTTTGCTTGCGCATCGGCTTCAATTGTCCAATATTCTTTCGGGATAAACGCTTCAATCTCAAGTTCACGCTCAACAATCATTCGCAAAGCAGGACTTTGAACTCGGCCAGCTGATAAGCCTCGACGGACTTTTTTCCACAATAAAGGTGATAAAGTAAAGCCAACTAAATAATCTAATGCACGGCGAGCTTGTTGCGCATTGACCATATCCATCGACAGTTCACGTGGGTTCGCAACCGCATCATTAACAGCTTGCTTGGTTATCTCATGAAAAACAACACGATGTGTTTCTTTATTCTTCAAAGTTCCGCGTTTTTTGAGTAACTCATATAAATGCCATGAAATAGCTTCTCCCTCGCGATCCGGATCCGTTGCGAGATATAAGACATCAGCTTTACGCATAGCCTTAGCTATTGCATCAACATGCTTACTATTTCGGTCTATCACCTGATACTTCATTGCAAAATCATTTGCTGTATCAACTGCACCTTCTTTTGGTAGGAGATCGCGAACATGGCCATAAGAAGCTAAAACCTCGACATCTTTGCCGAGATATTTTTTAATGGTCTTTGACTTAGCAGGAGACTCTACAATGACTAATTTTTTTACCATGACACCCTTTTATCGCAATCACTTTTACACTAAATTTATACTACATATTAAGTTAAGACGACTTAATGAATAACCGCTTCTAAGTCTTCAAACACAAGATCTTCCATCCACGCATACGCCACTTCACGCCCTGGCTGATAAAAAAGTACCATTAGAACAATCCATTTCAATTGGTCTAAGTCAATTTCATCGGTATCTAAAGCCATCACGCGTTCGATGACAATCTCTCGTGTGTCAGTATCTAATACTTCGACCTGCTCTAAAAAGAGTAAATAGCCTCGTGCAGCCACATCAAGACGTTCTAACTCTTGTTCACTATAAATACGCAAAGAATGTAGGGACTGTCGACTCGTATCAAATTGTGTTGCGACAGTCATACTTTCAAGCCAATCAAAGGCTTTATTTACTTCTAACTGCTGAAAACCGACCCTTTCCAACTCTAACTCTAAGGTATCTTTATCAGGTTTAGTTGTTTCTTCTGTATCAATATAATTCTCAAATAAATACAGTAATACATCAATTACATTTTCTTTCATGAGGTTCCTTAAGGAGTCTCTATCCACCAATTCGAGCATAGCGGCCACCCGCAAACGACTCGACTCGGCCTTGTAACTCTAACAATAACAGCATGGATGAAACTACATCTGCCGTCAATCCACATCGTTCAATCAAACTATCTATATGAATGGGGTCATATCCCAAAAATTCAAATAAAACTTGATAATCTTCATCTTCATTTATCGTCTCTTTAGCATCAGATTCTATGTCACTACTCACAGTTTGAACCCCTGCTAGCGAACCTAATTCTTCTAAAATATCCTCTGCATTTTCAACTAATTTAGCCCCTTGGCGAATTAACTGATGGCAGCCTCGTGCTAAAGGATTATGAATTGATCCTGGAATCGCAAATACTTCTCGACCTTGTTCCATTGCCATCCGTGCCGTTATAAGTGAGCCACTTTTTACTGCTGCTTCAACCACAAGTGTTCCTAAAGACAAGCCACTGATAATTCTGTTTCGCCGTGGAAAGTTTTCAGCTCGTGGCGATGTTCCTAATGCAAACTCAGAGACAATAGCACCAGTAGAAGCTATTTCATGTGCCAGCTCACGATGCATTGCAGGATAGACACGATCTAAGCCTGTACCAACAACTGCAACTGTTTTACCTCCTACTGCTAAGGCTCCTTGATGAGCAGCAGCATCAATTCCCATCGCTAAACCACTACTAATAGTAATTCCACCTTGAGCTAGATAACGTGAAAACTCATAAGCAGTATCCCGCCCAGATGCAGAAGGGTTTCGACTTCCAACTAACGCTATTTGCCACTGCGATAATAAACTAACATCGCCTTGAACAAATAACAGACTAGGGGGGTCAGGTATTTGCTTTAACAATTCCGGATAGTGCGGATCATAGAGTGTGACAATATGCCGGTCTTCCGACTCAAACCACTGTAAGTCTTTTTCTATTTGCAACCAATCAGGTTTAAATAAAGCGCTGCGAGTTCGAGCAGAGATAGATTGAGCAGAACTTGGAGCCTCAAAAACTTTTTCAGGCTCTCCAAACTGTTCTAGTAAACGAGCAAATGTAATATGCCCCACACCTGGAGTTCGGTGCAAAGCCAACCAACACGCTAGTGCTCGCTGCTCACCCGAAAATCTATCCATACAACGACGTTATTTATATCCGAACTAATCTACTGAGCTTACTTTGTCATTCAAGTGAATCGCTCTTGATGCCTTCATCACAATCGCATAGCTTACTTTTTCAAAGTTTTTAAAGATCATCGCGACCCCAGCATGCTCATCAGGCAAGGTAACTGTTGCATCTCTGTCCTTACCCTTATTATTTGTATTGAAATATGTTTCATCTTCACGGCCCGATAAAATAGGATCAATGACCGTACTACCTTTCTGGTAAATAGACAAAACATGACCGTTCTCTAGGCCATTACGTGCACCCCGATCCAGCACAACTATCTGATATTGTCCTACTTGAGATACACCATCAAAAACAGAAATTATATTGCCCTCAATTTCTTGTTCAGGTGAACGTGGGAAAAAATTAACGTCATAATCATCTTCAGCAACGGGTAATAAACGATCGCCTACTAAAACTTCTTTCGTTGTTTGACGAAGCTCGCCGACCGCAGGATCGCCTAATTCAGTCATTAACAAATAACCTTTATATATTGCTTCATAACCGAGTATTTCTTCCGTCTCTGCATCGGTATACACACCGCCTTGACTGAATATACTGAAGTTCTTTTCTTTCTTATCAGCATCTAAGCCTCGCGCATAAACCTTATCGCCAGCGCCTGAAATTAACCGTTCATCTGCACTTGCAATAATATAAGGTGCAGCCTTCAATACATCTTCATCTAATACTTGAGGGCGGGTTAAGAAAGCACGAATGGCATCTAAAGGAATCGTTGGTATCGCCTTTTCTAACATTAGCTCTCGCACTTTTGGCGACATTTTATATGCTTTTGAACCCCGATTAAGCTCTAACATCGGCTGTCCATTACGATAAACAAGTGTTAATAGGTCACCTGGGTATATAAGGTGTGGGTTCTCAATTTGAGTATTTGCTTGCCAGATAGCCGGCCAATGCCAAGGGTATTTCAAAAATTTTCCTGAGATATCCCATAGCGTATCACCACTCACAACGGTGTATTGCTGAGGATGATTAGGGTTTAACTCCACATCAGCAGCAAAAGAAAAAGAACTAAACAGCAAAAACATCAGACTTAAATATATACGGCGTGTCATCAACTTATCCTCATAAAGCATTCCAACAAGATTACTAAGACTATCTTGTCAACCAGACAATAAAATAGCATACAGTGTCTAATAGGTCTGCCGACTAATCAAGCTTTCGCTTAATTTCTTTATAAACAAAGGGAAGAGCCTTTGATTTGGCTTAATATAAATTATGGTATAAAGTAGTCTTAAACACTATTCACCTACAGTCCCAAAGGACAATAACTATGAAACATGCTTTTTATTTATTTTTAGGTTTTGCCGCCTTATTTAGCGCGCAAACAACATTCGCAGCAGATGCGGAAGCGGGTAAAGTCAAAGCAGCAGTATGCGCATCCTGCCACGGAGTAAGCGGTGTTGCAACGATTCCAATTTATCCTAATCTTGCTGGCCAAAATGAACCCTATTTGGTTTCTGCGCTAAAAGGCTATCGCGACAAACAACGTAATGGTGGTATGGCTGCTATTATGCAAATGCAAGCAGCAACGCTTTCTGATGACGATATCGATAACCTTGCCGCATATTTTACTAGCTTAAAATAACTTACTTAGTATTTTGCGCTAAAACTTAGGCAGCCTGTTGGCTGCCTTTTTATTTCTAAATAAAATAGTTTCTCATCTTTACACCAGCAATTTATAATTGGCATATAATTAATCTTAATTACCAATGACATCTTTTTCAATCACATAAATAGAATTGCTTATGGCCTTACTTCAGATATTACATTTCCCCGATCCCAGGTTACGTAAAAAAGCCTCGCCTATCTCACAGGTAAGCGAACAAATTCGCCAGCTTGCTGATGATATGCTCGAAACAATGTATGACGCACCGGGAGTGGGTCTTGCAGCCATTCAGGTTAACGTTCAAAAACGTTTAATAGTTATTGACACTTCTGAAGACAAATCGAATCCTTTAGTCTTTATCAACCCTGAGATCATTGATCAACAAGGTCAGCGTGAACATGAAGAGGGCTGTTTGTCAGTACCTGAGGCCTATGAAGTAGTAACTCGATCAGATACCGTTACCGTCAAAGCGCTTAATCGTGATGGCGAAGAATTTCAATTAGAAGCAGACGAGCTACTTGCTACCTGTATTCAACACGAGATTGATCACCTTAATGG
>CAJXPP010000119.1 GCA_913058195.1 uncultured Gammaproteobacteria bacterium
GAGATCATGCCTAGTCTCGTGGGCTCGGAGATGTGTATAAGAGACAGGGTCAGCTTATTTTCAATTAATAACTGCCTTGACCCGCGCCTTACAGCCGAGTGATGTAAATCTAGTTGTCTAGTCATAATATAGATTTTGTGTCTGTTTGGGACTCTAAGTCAAGTATTAGGGATTTTCAGACAAGCAAACACGATCAAGAAAGACTTATGCTGTTCGAGCGATATAATTTATTAAAGTAGAGAAACGACTATGATTTATGCAAAACCAAATACTGAAGGTTCACTAGTTACATATAAAGAACGCTATGGTAACTATATTAATAATGAGTGGGTGCCGCCTGTAAATGGTGTGTATTACACAAATATTTCTCCTGTCACAGGTGAAGCATTTTGCGAAATACCTCGTTCTACGGCTGAAGATATTGACTTAGCATTAGATGCTGCGCATGCTGCCAAAGATGCATGGGGTAAAACGTCGGTAACAGATCGTTCAAATACCCTTCTAAGAATCGCCGATCGCCTTGAAGAAAACCTTGAATTACTTGCCGTGGCTGAAACATGGGATAACGGTAAAGCAATTCGTGAAACACTTAATGCAGACGTGCCTTTAGCTATTGATCATTTTCGTTATTATGCAGGTTGTATTCGTGCTCAAGAAGGTACGATGGGTGAAATTGATGAAACGACTGTTTCTTATCAATTTCACGAACCACTGGGTGTTGTTGGCCAAATCATACCTTGGAACTTCCCAATATTAATGGCCGCTTGGAAAATTGCTCCGGCATTAGTCACTGGTAACTGTATTGTAATGAAGCCAGCTGAAAGCACACCTTTCTCACTGCTCAAAATGATGGAAGTAATCGGTGATCTATTACCACCGGGTGTATTAAATATTGTAAATGGTTACGGTAAAGAAGCTGGCGAAGCATTAGCAACAAGCAAACGTATTGCAAAAATTGCTTTCACAGGTTCTACCCCAGTTGGCTCACACATTATGAAAGCAGCCGCCGAAAACATCATTCCATCAACGGTAGAGTTAGGCGGAAAATCACCTAATATATTCTTTGCTGATATTATGAATCACGAAGAAGATTATATTAATAAGTGTGCTGAAGGATTAGTGTTAGCCTTCTTCAACCAAGGTGAAGTATGTACTTGCCCTTCTCGCGCATTAATCCAAGAAAGTATTTATGATGAATTTATGGCTATCGTTATCGAACGAGCTAAAAACATTAAACGAGGTGATCCTCTAGATACTGAAGTTCAAGTAGGCGCTCAAGCATCGAAACAGCAGTTTGATGTAATCATGAACTATATTGAAGTGGGCAAACAAGAAGGTGCTGAACTTTTACTCGGCGGTAATATTGCACAAGTAGGTGAAGACTTTGATGACGGCTTCTATGTCGAGCCTACTATATTGAAAGGCAATAATAAAATGCGGATCTTCCAAGAAGAAATTTTTGGACCTGTTGTGGCTGTCACCACATTTAAAGATGAAGCAGAAGCACTTGAAATTGCCAATGATACTGAGTTTGGCCTTGGTTCTGGTGTGTGGACACGTGATATGAATCTTGCCTACCGTATGGGCCGCGGCATTCAAGCTGGACGTGTTTGGACAAACTGTTACCATTTATATCCTGCTCATGCTGCATTTGGCGGTTATAAAAAATCAGGTGTCGGTCGTGAAACACACAAAATGATGATGGATCACTACCAGCAAACTAAAAACCTATTAGTTAGTTACAGCACAAGCCCACTCGGCTTTTTCTAAAGGGTTTTAAACCTTTAAATCGTCCCATTAATATTATTTAGTGGGGCGATTTTTTGTTTTAACGGCTACAATTCTTACCATTTGCAAGCTATACTCTAGCTTGAACTAAAAAATAGGCTCCACTCATGTCTGAAGATAATATTGAATCAACATTACATGAAGATCGTCATTTTCCACCAAGTGCTGATTTTATTCGCACTGCATCAACAAATGCCGACAAACTTGCTTCTTTATATACGCAAGCAGAACAAAACAATACTGAATTTTGGGCTGATCAAGCGCGTACAGAAATTGACTGGCAAACGCCTTTCTCAACAACGCTAGATAGTTCTAATGCGCCTTTCTTTCGCTGGTTTCCCGATGGAAAGCTAAATGTTTCATATAACTGTCTTGACCGTCAGTTAGAACATAATGCCGATAAAACAGCCATTATTTTTGAAGCTGATAATGGTGACGTTGAATATATCTCCTACCGTGAACTTCATCGTCGTGTGTGTGTATTTGCAAACACACTAAAAGCTCAAGGCATTGAACAAGGTGATCGCGTCATCATTTATATGCCTATGATTGCTGAAGCGGTAATAGCCATGCAAGCTTGTGCACGAATTGGTGCTATTCACTCTGTGGTATTTGGTGGGTTTTCGTCTTCATCGTTAAAAGATCGTATTGAGGATACTCAAGCCAAACTTGTTATTACTGCTGATGGTGGTAATCGTGGTGGCAGAATTATTGAGTTAAAAGCCACAACAGATGGTGCTTTAGAACAAGGCTGTGACAGTATTAATTCTGTTATTGTTCTACAACGCACTGCTCATGATATTTCAATGCAATCAGGACGCGATATCTGGTGGCATGATGCTGAGCAAGGACAATCAGAACAATGTGAGCCAACGTGGGTTGATGCAACTCATCCACTATTCATTCTGTATACATCAGGCTCAACCGGTAAACCAAAAGGTATTCAACACTCTTCTGGTGGTTATTTATTAAATGCTATTACCACTATGCGCTGGGTATTTGATATTAATGATTCGGATGTATTTTGGTGCACAGCTGATGTAGGTTGGATCACCGGTCATACATACGTTGCTTATGGCCCTCTTGCTACTGGCTCAACCATTGTTATTTTTGAAGGTGTGCCTACCTATCCTGATGCTGGTCGTTTCTGGGATATGTGCCAGCGTCACTGCGTTAGTATATTTTATACCGCACCAACAGCTATTCGAGCTTTAATGAAAGCCGGCGATGAAATCCCGAATAAATATGATTTATCACAATTACGCTTACTAGGTACTGTTGGCGAGCCAATTAACCCTAAAGCATGGATGTGGTATCACACCGTTATTGGTAAAGAAAAATGTCCGATTGTTGATACATGGTGGCAAACGGAAACAGGGGCCCATATGGTAGCCCCAATGCCCGTCACGACTATTACCAAGCCAGGCTCATGTACTCGTGCCCTTCCAGGCATTGATGCAAGCATTGTCAATGATGACGGAGATGAGATTACCAAGGCTAATCAAGGTGGCTATTTAGTTATTCGTCAACCATGGCCTTCTATGATTCAAACCGTTTGGGGTGATGACCAACGCTATAAAGATACCTACTGGCCAATGTTTGATGGCAAATATTATCTAGCGGGTGACAGTGCTCGCCGTGATGAAGAAGGTTATTTTTGGATCATGGGTCGTATTGATGATGTGCTTAATGTTTCAGGCCACCGTCTTGGCACCATGGAAATTGAATCTGCCATCGTTTCTCATCCTCAAGTGGCTGAAGCAGCTGTTGTTGGTCAACCACATGATATTAAAGGTGAAGCGGTTTTTGCCTATGTAGTATTAAAAGGTGAACGTCCAGCTGGTGGTGTTGATGACACCTTAACCCAAGAGTTACGTGCTTGGGTTGGTGAACAGATCGGTGCTATCGCAAAACCTGATGATATTCGTTATGCAGACAATTTACCTAAAACACGCTCAGGTAAAATTATGCGTCGCTTATTAAGGACAATTGCTAAGGGTGAAGAAATTACATCTGATACCTCTACCCTAGAAAACGAATCTATCTTGCCGCAGTTGCAAGGCAAAGCATAGTGGCAAAACGTCGCGTCGAAGAAGAAAAAAGTCAACGACTCGACAAATGGTTATGGGCTGCGCGGTTTTATAAAACCCGCAGCCTAGCTGTTGAAGCCATAAATGGTGGTAAAGTACACTTGAATGACAACCGTGTTAAAGCCAGCCGAACTATCAAAGCTGATGATGTATTAACCATTTCAAAACCACCTTATGAACATGTGATCACGGTACTCGGACTAAACACGCAACGTCGACCAGCAGTAGAAGCACAACAACTTTATGCTGAAAGCGAAGAAAGTATTGCTAAGCGTCAACAATTACATGAAGAAATAAAAAGCCAACCCCTCGGCTTTCGTCATGAAAAAGGTCGACCTAATAAGCGAGATCGTCGTCATATCATTAAATTTACACGCCAACAAGAATGACAAAGTCATTACTTGATCAGGCCGATAAGTCTCTGCCTAAACTCAATTATTGCGTCGAATTACAAAATTTAGCGGCTCAAATCGGCTTTGATTGGACTAACATCCAAGGTGTTATTGCTAAAGTACATGAAGAGCTTAATGAAGTCATTGCAGAAATTGACACGCCTAATAATACGCAAAGGCTGCTTGATGAGGTTGGTGATTTATTGTTTGTATGCAGTAGCTTAGCACGTCATTTAAATGTAGATCCACAGCAAGCGATCACGCATGCTAATCAAAAATTCTACACTCGTTTTTCCCAATTAGAACAACTTGCTCTAAGTAAGTCTCTAGATACTCGCCAATGTTCTCTCGATGAATTAGATGCACTGTGGGATGAAGTAAAACGACAAGAAATTTAGCTAAATAACTTAAGCATTAAAATGCTTTTGTCCATTGTAGACCAAGAAATGTTTACCCTTGGCACGGGCAACCATTCCAATACCAATTTTCTCTGCCAAACGTAAGCCCATTTCTGTGACCCCTGAACGTGATAACAGTAACGGTACTTCCATCTGAGCGACTTTAATAATCATTTCGGATGTTAACCGCCCAGTGGTATAAAAAACCTTGTCATGACCAGATACTTCATTTAGCCACATCCAGCCTGATATTGCATCCACGGCATTATGACGGCCTACATCTTCAATAAACACATCCACTTGATTACCCGAACATAATGCACAACCATGCACTGCCCCTGCTTGTTTATACATTTTATTATATTCAGCCAAGCCATCTAATACTTGGTAAATGCTTTCAGGGCTAAACTGTGGGCATTTAACATCTAAATTATCAAGTGATGCCATCACATTGCCAAACATAGTGCCTTGGCCACAGCCACTGGTAACTGTACGTTTTGATAATATTTTTTCTAAGTCTGGATTTGATTGCCGAGTAGTAACAGCAACAGCTTCAACATCCCAATCAACCTGTATAGCAATAATATCGTCAATTGTTCGCACTAAGCCCTGATTACGTAAATAACCTAAGGTCAGTAATTCGGGCTGAGAGCCCATTGTCATCAAGGTAACAATTTCACGCTTATCAAGGTATATCGTTAATGGCCTTTCACCCGTTAAAGACAGCTCACGTGGTTTTCCATACTCATCCAATACCGTAGCTGTATGTAAGGAATGAACACCAGAATCGGATAGCTGAGGACGATGCTTAGCCACCCGTTACACTCATATGTCTAAAAATAACGGCTTGTTCTTTAAGGTTAAAGTCATGTCCTTTGGGTTTAATCTGCATTGAGTCAATAATAGCTGTTTTTAGACGCTCAATATCGTTCGGATAGCCGCGAATTATCGCTCGTAAATCAACGGAGTGCTCCTGACCCAAACAAAGTAATAAACGCCCTTCAGTGGTCACACGTACACGATTACAGCTTTCACAGAAGTTATGACTATGGGGCGATATAAAACCAATCTTACTTTGCGAACCTGCAACAGTGTAATAACGTGAAGGTCCGCCGGTATTTGCATCAGATTCTTCTAGGGTAAATGCTGTTTTTAATTCTGCTAATACTTCATCACTTGAACAATAACTTTCTTCACGGTCATGACTCACCTGCCCTAGTGGCATTTCCTCAATATATGAGATATCAAGACCCTGATCAACAGCAAATTGAGCTAAATCGATGATCTCATCATCATTTCGCCCTTTCATAATAACTGCATTTAATTTTATCTTCTCAAAGCCTGCTTGTTTCGCAGCTTGAATACCTGCCAAAACAGAGCTTAACTCACCAGTACGGGTTAATGCTTTAAACTTTTCAGGCTTAAGAGAATCAAGACTTATATTGATTCTATCAACACCTTCAGCTTTCATCCCTTTGGCATACTTAACTAACTGAGACCCATTAGTGGTGATATTTAACTCTTTCAATGATGTCGATTGCTTTAGTTTGCCTAACTGCTCAAATAACCAATCAACATTACGCCTAACAAGTGGCTCACCGCCTGTTATTCGTACTTTCTCAACCCCAAGCTCGCAAAAAGCCCGAATCAGAAATGTCACCTCTTCCAAGGTCAACAATTGTTCGCGTGGCATAAAGGTCATTTCCTCATCCATGCAATACACACAACGAAAATCACAGCGATCTGTAATAGACATGCGTACATAAGTCACTTGGCGACCATAGCGATCAATGAGCTGGGGTTTATTTTCTGACATCATAATAAGGGAAGACTTACCGTCTATTGTTTTATCCTGATAGTAACTGAGACTTATACTTAACTGTATAGTCCTAAAACAAACAAGCCCCGACTTAACGAGGCTTGTTTAATACATCTAAATAATATTGGTATTAATCATCACCAGACATTGCACCTAGTAGGTGTAATAAACTAGCAAATAAGTCGTAAATCTGTCTCTTATACACATCTCCGAGCCCACGAGACTAGGCATGATCTCGT
>CAJXPP010000120.1 GCA_913058195.1 uncultured Gammaproteobacteria bacterium
CGTCGGCAGCGTCAGATGTGTATAAGAGACAGTGGCAATACTGCCGTTTATTCGTCAATTTGCCTTTGTGGATAAGACTTGGTTTGATAACTCAAGTTATACCTATTTAAAGTCATGGCTAGATCGGTTTATTACATCACCATTATTTCATTCAATCATGATTAAGCAGCCTCAATGGCAGCCAGAAGATAATAAGTCGTTTTTTCCATAAAAATAATTCTGAATCAGAATATAGTTAGATTCTTAAATAAAATAAGCTTCGTTTATATAGTCCACTGCCACACCCTCTGTAGAGAGAAAAGGTACTTCAGCTAATAAAGGTGCCGTTATTTTCAATTTAAGTATTGAAACAATTTGTTCTGATTGTGCATTTATTTCGATATTGTTGGCTACCCAGCCCATAAGGGGTAACCCTGACTGCTTGATTGCTTCGACAGTTAATAGAGCATGATTAATACAGCCTAAGCGGATACCAACAACCAAGATAATCGGTAACTTTAATACTTTGGCTAAATCCGCCATCGTTTGTGTATTATTAATAGGTACTAACCAACCACCCGCTCCTTCAACTACTACGGCATCAGATTGTTGCTGAATCAGTTCAAAGTTCTGCTTGATTTTATTCAGGTCAATATTGATGTTTTTTTGTTGAGCGGCGATATGTGGTGCAATAGCGGCTTGGAATGCGTATGGGTTAATAGTACCGTATGGCAAGTCTACATTTGCATGTTGAATTAGCTGTAAAGCATCATCATTTCGTAAACCTGCTTCCGTAGTATCACAGCCACTCGCAATTGGCTTCATAGCGGCGACACGGAGCCCCTTTTGCTTGAGTAAATCTATAATAGCTACACTAATAAAGGTTTTTCCTACATCCGTATCAGTGCCCGTCACAAATAAGCTAGTCATATTACTTCCGAATTATTTGACTGATCGGGATGTTAATACTGCCATCTTCTGACATTGTTTGTGCTTTTTTCCCTCCCCACGCATGGCCAAAAACGACTTCATAGGTTGCCGGCAGCACATTATCTTGACGAAAGGCTTCATAAGCCTGCTGAACTTTTTCTAATGCTTCCTTTCCTGTTAACCCGCGACGTCGCCCACGATTAACATTTCGTGCACCGAGTACTTTAAGGTCCTTCATTAATGCCATTGCGGTACTGTAGGTCAAAATATAATGATCTGCATCTAACACCATTCCCGTTAAGGCGGCCTCAGTCATAGCTTCACCTACATCATGCATATCATAAAACATATTAACATGTGGATAATCATCGACTTGCGCCCAAGACCTCCGTAATTCATACAAGGTATCTGGACCCAAAGTGCTAAACATAACTAAACCGTCAGCCTTTAATACTCTCTGAATTTCAGCAAAGCTGGCTCTTGGATCACACCACTGCAACGTTAAATTAGCAAAAACAAAGTCAACACTATTGTCTGCTAAAGGGAGATTTTCTGCGTCACCAGCAAGATAATAGGGTTTATTATTTGTTGGCAACCAACGTTTCAAGCCTTGCTGTTCTCTATAGGTCTGTTTTGCTTGTTTAAGCATGCCCGTTGCTATATCAACCGCAATTAATTGAGCTTCAGGATAGCGCTTAGACAATAAGTCTAAATTACGTCCAGTACCGACACCTAGGTCAACAATACGTTTAGGCTTTATCTTAACTAAGTCTAAACGTTCGAGTAGTTCATCTGCAGTCTGCCTCTGTAACAGAGCAACATCGTCGTAATGTGCTGCTGCACGCCCAAATGAATCGGCAACTAATTGCTTTTGGGGAAGTTCATTAATCATTTAAAAATTGTTCTATCACTGTTTGGCATTCTAATGTATGGGAAATAAATGGCGCATGGCCAGCAGCTGAAATAATTGTAACGTCCATATTCGGTTTTAATTGTTGCAAACTTTCTGACACGGCAACAGGTATAAGCGTATCTCTCTCACCTAATATCAGTTTGAGAGGACATTTTAGACTTGAAAATTCATTGCGTAAATCCGTATTAATCAATACCGATAAGCCAAATTTCAACGCCACTGGATGTGCTGGTGTTTCTTTTGCTAATTGTTCAGATAATTGGCGAATCGTATCACGACTATGGGCTGAACCACGGGCTTGCAATAGTAAGAATCGTTGCAAAGTATCTTGTTGATTTTCACTCAGATTATCAGCAAAGGCACTAAACACAGAAGCATCCATTGCATTATTCCAATCATCAGCTTTAACAAAGCGCGGTGTTGCTGCAAGTAAAATTAGTTTTTTAACGCGATTAGGACATTTATTGGCAAAGGCAATACTCACTAATCCACCTAATGACCAGCCTAAGCAATAAGCTGATGTAGGAAGTTGTTGCGCCAAGTTATCAACTAAAGTATCAAGTTCAAAGCCATTGTCTTGCCAATCGCTATAGCCATGGCCTGGTAAATCAACTAAATGCAAGGTGAATTGTTGTGACAAATTATCAGCTAGTTGGTGCCAAACAGCACTGTGCATACTCCAACCATGCAACATAACCAAGTCAGGCCCTTGACCTATCACCTTAATGTGCATGAACTAGCTCCAAACCATCGAGTAACTGTGTGACCTGCTGTTCGCTATGATTAGCCGATAAAGTGATTCGTAACCGTGCCGAACCTTCAGGTACTGTAGGTGGACGGATCACACCAACTAATAATCCTTTTTCTTCTAATTGTTTACCGATTGTTATTGCTTGTTCATCATCACCCATCACAATAGGTTGAATAGCAGTATCTGAATCAATTAACTGCAATCCAAGTTCTGCTGCTCCAACTTTAAATTGCCGAATTAATGTCTGTAATTTATCTCGTCGCCAGTTTTCATCTTGTATTAATTTCAAGCTTGCCAAAGTTGCAGCAGCAATTGCTGATGGTTGGGCAGTAGTATAAACAAAGCTTCGTGCCTGCTGTATCAGGGTATCAATCACTTCTTCATCAGCGGCCACAAAGGCACCTGCTGTCCCAAAAGCTTTACCAAACGTACCCATTATAATAGGCATACTCTGTTGCTCAATTTGGTAATGTTCAACCGTGCCTCGTCCCTGTTTACCTAACACGCCTAAACCATGTGCATCATCAATCATTACCGCAGTAGAATGCTGTTTTGCCAATGATATTAATTCAGGCAATGGTGCAATATCACCGTCCATACTAAATACACCATCGGTGACAATAAGACGATGTGCTGCTTTTTCTGATTGTTGCAATCGACGCTGTAAGGCATGCATATCATTATGTTGATATCGTAACTGTTCTGCTGAACAAAGCCTTCCACCATCAAGTAATGAAGCATGGTTTAATTTATCTTGAAGAATGTAATCACCGCGCGTCATTAATCCATCAATTACGCCTATATTCGCTTGATAGCCTGACGAAAATAACAGAGCACGTTGTTGGCCCATAAAATCAGCTAACTGCTCTTCTAACTGTTGGTGATATTGGCTATGCCCCGTTAACAAATGCGCTGCGCCAGCACCAACGCCATCGTGTTCAACGGCATCAATAAAGGCTTTTTTCAGCGCTGGGTGGCTGGCAAGACCCAAGTAATCATTACTGCAAAATGACAGTAACTGCTTACCATCAATAATAACTTCAACGCCCTGTTCACCCAGTCGGGTACGCTGCTGACGATAACGCCCCGCGGTTTTTCGGTCAGCTAAATTTTTAGCTAACTGTTGAGACCAAGGCAAACTTGCCATTAATGACTACAGGCTTCCTTAGCGGGAGCAGTGTGTTCGCCAAATTCAGTATTAATGCCTAGACGGCTAAATAATTTCTGATCATGGTCTGTATCGGGATTATCGGTAGTCAGTAATTTTTCACCGTAGAAAATTGAATTAGCACCGGCTAAGAAACACATAGCTTGCAACTCATCACTCATACTTTCACGACCTGCTGATAAGCGCACGACCGACTTAGGCATCATTAGACGTGCAACAGCAATAGTTCGGACAAATTCTAATTGATCAATATCTTCATGATTAGCTAATGGCGTACCCTCAACTTTAACTAATAAGTTAATTGGCACACTTTCAGGATGTGTTGGCAAATTGGCCAGGCTAATCAGTAAGCCTGCACGATCTTGTTGGCTTTCACCTAGACCAACAATACCACCACTACATACATTAATATCAGCATCACGGACGTAGCTCAGGGTGTCTAAACGATCTTGATAAGTACGAGTACTGATGATATCACCGTAAAATTCAGGTGATGTATCCAAGTTATGGTTGTAATAATCTAAGCCTGCATCTTTAAGGCGTTTAGCTTGATGCTCTTCTAACATACCTAATGTTACACAGGTTTCTAAGCCCATATCTTTAACGCCAGATACCATATCAGCAACACGTTCTAAGTCACGGTCTTTCAAATTACGCCATGCAGCACCCATACAAAAACGACTAGCGCCTGTTTCTTTTGCTTGTGCTGCACTTTCCAACACTTTATCTAACGGCATTAAAGGTTCTGCTTTTACTGCTGACTCATGGTGTGCACTTTGCGGACAATAGCCACAATCTTCGGCACAACCACCGGTTTTAATACTCAATAAAGTACTAACTTGCACAGAATTAGGATCGAAACCTTCACGGTGTACTGTTTGCGCGCGATACATTAAATCAGCAAATGGAAGTGAATAAAGAGCTTCGACTTCTGCAGCTTTCCAGTCGTGGCGTAATAATTGTTCGGCATTCGAGTTATTTTCAGGCATGATATTACTTCATTAGATTTAAAGGATTAAGTCTTGATGGCGATGAATTTCATAACTAGATCGACACATCATTTCACGCAATTATACAGCAAACTGATACCAATACAGTGCAGGCTTTGCGGCGCCTTCTGCCGAGGCCAAGTCCTCTGTTATGACTGCATAGCAGAATTACCTCAAATAGAGATGGCCTGCCCGCGGTGTGCTCTACCCACATTTTCTGCACAACTATGTGGGCGTTGCTTATCTAAGCCTCCAGAACAACACGCAAGTATGAGTTTATATAAATATCAGGATCCAGTAGATCGTCTAATTGCTGACTTTAAATTTAAAGATAAACTCTATCTCAGCCAATTCTTTGCTGAACAAATGGTATCGAAGCTTAACTCGCGCACCCTTCCCGAACTCCTTATACCGATCCCCTTACATCCTCATAGATTGAAACAGCGTGGCTATAATCAATCTTTTGAGTTAGCCAAATCACTGTCAAAATATTTAACTATTCCTGTTAGCAACAACTATTTAGAACGGATTATTAATACTCAATCTCAGTCATCAATGCCATTTAAACAGCGCAAAAAGAACATTCAACATGCCTTTAGAGCAACTGATAAGCAGCCGCCACAACATATTGCACTAATTGATGATGTACTCACAACAGGGCATACGGCTAATGCTGCAGCTAAAACACTCAAAAAAGTAGGTGTAATCACCATTGAGGTATGGACAATTGCTCGTACAATAAGACATGATTGATGCCAAAACTAGTTGCCACTCTTAATTTAACTGAATTTACTCATGCCTTCTTCAGACGTTCTAATACTACAAGAAAAATTAAATGCCTTTCTTAGTATCGCTAAGAATAACGAAAAAAAGCAACGTAATTTTCAAGAGTATGAATTAGCATTATTGACCAGTTCAGGACTTAATGAGCTGCTGTCAATTATCTTAGAACAACATCGTGATAAATTTCAACTTACTGAAGTAACTCTGTTATTACTTGATCCCGAATATGAATTCCAGCGTCTACTCGATTCAATTACTATTCCGAAGTCGTGGCAGGGACGTTTATTATTTAGCGACAGTGCTCAAGAACTAGCTCAGGATTTTCATGTTCCACGGAAGGTAAAGTTATCTATTTTCACCCCTTCTCATCATCAAGCTTTATTTCCTAATTACACCTCTCCTACTGGCTCCATAGCAATCCTACCTCTAATGAGGCAAAATAAAATTATAGGCAGTGTTAATTTAGCCAGTCGTCAAACTGATCGCTTCCAACAAGGTATAGGGACTCAGTTCTTACAACATCTTGCCGCAATCATTTCTGCTGCAATTGAAAACTCGCGCTTACAAGAAAGTATCAAACAACTGGGCTTACGTGATCCACTTACCGGCATTAACAACCGACGCTTTTTTGATCAGCGTGTTGAAGAAGAAATCACCTTAGCTCAACGTAATAAGACGCCATTATCGTGTTTATTTATCGATCTGGATCACTTTAAGCGGGTTAATGACAACTATGGTCACCAGGCAGGCGATCAGGTATTAAAGCAATCGGCCGAGATCTTTGACGATACTATGCGTAGTACTGATGTATTAGCTCGCTATGGTGGCGAAGAGTTTGTGATTCTTCTTGCCAATACAACAAGTAAAGCAGCCTATGATATTGCAGAACGTATTCGACTAATTGTTGCTGAAACAGAATTTAATATTTCATCCTCGCAACAACCATTAAAGCTCACATTATCAATTGGACTTGCAACCTTAGATAACAATGCAGCAATTAAAACTACACAGCAGCTAATAAGCTCAGCTGATCAAGCAGTATATGTTGCTAAAGAGTCTGGTCGAAACAAAGTACATCATGCAAACTAGTTTGCTTAGGTTGCGGCTGTCCATATCA
>CAJXPP010000121.1 GCA_913058195.1 uncultured Gammaproteobacteria bacterium
TACGAGATCATGCCTAGTCTCGTGGGCTCGGAGATGTGTATAAGAGACAGAATCTAAGAGTTCAAAATCTTAAAGTCACGGGATCTGGACAACTTAAATTTAGGTTTAAGCCAGCTTACTAGCCACAGAATCTAATGTTTTGTCTGGACATAACACTCGTTGCGATCGTATTTTTCGATAAGCTTATGCTAAACGAACGACTAGTTTTGGTATAAAGCAGCATTAAAAGCCCCTCAAATTAAATAAATCTGCCCCTTTTAATCTAGATGAATAGATAACAAAGCTATCCGCAGAAACAATACACTTAAATCTAAATAAGAATTATTTGCATTTAAAGCAATAGCTATTTATAATTCACTCTCAGTATCTTTCTGAGAGATTATAAATACAATGAAACCATTACTCTTTGAGTCACAACCAACTACTATTAACCTAGCTATTGCTAGCGAAAAGCTTCAGTCATTGATGCAAGAAGGTAAGTTAAACCTAGCAGACTTTCATTGTCTCGATCCAAAATCAAAGAAAAGTGTCTGGGGAATGCTGCGTTCATTAGCAGCATCAGTCTTATGATGGCCTCTCACGTGCCTGCTGATTCTAGCCAGACATCCATATTATTAGCCGCTATCCAGTATTTAAAAGTGAGCTATATAAACAATCCTAATGGTTGCTTAGCTCTGCTAATCTCCAGAAACTACAGCTTACTTTTAGAGCTCAATTCGTCACATCAAGAACATGGTAAGTGGCAAGCTCAACGACAAGCTTGGCAACAACATTGCCAGAAAAATCAAGCTGGCGATGCTCTGAATTCTTTTTCTAACTCGCTCAACTCAATATAAGTTAGACACCCTCGTCTAAATTAGGAATAACTATGGAAACTTCACCTTGCCACCCTGAAACTCTTTTTGCAGGTGATAGCTGCGATATTCAATATTGCTTTGACTGCAAAATGATGCATCTTAATTTAGGTGCGGTAACGCTGCGATTATCACGCAGACAGTTTGATGAGTTTATGACGGACTTAGCAAAAGGCACTGCCAATTTACGACAGCGTGAACATGGCCAAAATACATTTGACTGGTCAAACGTAACCACTTTAAATAGTTAAAGAAAAAGGCCTCATAAGAAACTAAGGCCTTATTATTTAATCTTTTTCAATGAGTTCGATTTTGTAACCATCGGGGTCTTCAATAAAAGCAATCACCTCTGGGCTATCCATCATCGGCCCTGCTTCTCGAATCACTTTGCCGCCTAAGCGTCTAATCTGTTCGCATGCTTGTGCAGCATTAGGTACTGCAATGGCGATATGGCCATAGGCATTACCAAGATCATATTTATCTGTACCCCAGTTATAGGTTAGCTCAAGTACTGTATTACTTTGCTCATCACCATAGCCAAGAAAAGCTAGATTAAATTTGGCTTCTGGAAATTCTTCTTCCCTTTGTACTGACATGCCTAGCACTTCAGTATAGAACTTGATTGATTGTTGCAAATCACCAACACGTAACATGGTATGTAACATTCTCATTTTAGAATCCTTCTACAATTATTTTTGTACGCTATATTCCATTCAGCTTTGACAGATACCCTACTATTTTACTATGGTATAGTGCTATTGTATTTGTCTTAATCATATAGAGTGGCTAGTTATGCAAGAACCTAAGTTACCAGATAATGAAGCTGAGCGTCTACGTACTCTTCGCTCATTAAATATACTCGATACAAAACCAGAAGAACGCTTTGATAATATAACACTCTTAACGCAACGTGTTTTTAAAGTACCTATTGCACTTGTCAGTATAGTTGATGAGAGCCGACAATGGTTTAAGTCATGCATTGGCCTTCCCGTTAGTGAAACTGGTAGAGATATTTCCTTTTGTGGTCATACCATTTTAAATGATACTGCCTTCGTCATTCCTGACACACTTAAAGACAGTCGATTTAGTGACAACCCACTGGTGTTAAGTGACCCTAAAATTCGTTTTTATGCCGGCTACCCTATAAAAGCCCCAAACGGAAGTAAACTAGGAACCTTATGTATTATTGATAGAGAACCTAGGGAATTCAGTGATACTGATATTACAGTGCTGGGAGACTTTGCAGCATTAGTTGAACGTGAAATTTCTGTTAGCTACCTTGCCTCCATCGATGAATTAACAGGTATATCGAATCGAAGAGGTTTCATGACTCTCGCACAACATGAGCTCAATCGTTGTAAGCGAGATAATAGCCCTGCATCACTGATATTTTTTGATTTGAATAAATTCAAAGAAATTAATGACACTTTTGGTCACGCTGAAGGTGATAAAGCCCTAATTGAATTTGTTACTACGATAAAAAATGTGCTTCGAGATTCTGATATTTTTGGCAGAATTGGCGGCGATGAGTTTGTATTATTGCTAAGCAATACCACAGAACTACAGGCGAAAGATGTACTCACTCGCTGCCAAAACTTATTAGATAACTATAATCTAAAAATGGATCGCGACTACACAATTTCATTTTCCCATGGCATGGTTAACCTTAACCCAATTCAACATGATTCCATTGAAAATATATTATTAGAAGCAGATTCATTAATGTATCAGAACAAAGAGTCTCAACAATAGCGGCTACATTAGGAAAAGCATTATTGAGGTTTATTCATGCACTTATGAATTCTCTTTCAATGATCAGCACAGCGGCCATGCAACTTCAATCTTAACGACATTAGCTATAAATACATTGTCGGGATCATTCATTTTATTGTGCTTTAAACTAATTAATACATCAAACTCAAACCTCAGGCTCTTACTGTCGCAACTATTTAGATGACTACCACTTCAACTGTATACGTGAGTAGTAACTGGTGTCTAATTCTTCACGTCCTTCTACAGGCAAGTTCTTATAATCGTTACGTAAGCCAAAACGGATATTCCAATAGTCAGATAGGCCTAATGGAATATCAATACCTGAGTCATGTGTAAGCAAATAATCCTTAAAATCATCGATAGAGGGTTGATAGGTTAATTTATTCGTCATTTCAGCCCAGCTGATAAATTTCCAATAATGTTCTAAACCGAAGTCTAATGTTGGTGAGCTTTCAGTCGAACCATCATTAAAGCTTTCATATCGATAACCAAGACCTGAACGTAACTCGAGCACATGCTCTTCTTGTTTGAAAACTCGGTAGTTTAAACCGCCACCTAATATTGTGCGTAATTCTAAGTCTTCAAAATCATCTCGTTCTACTTCCCCACGCACATACCAGCCCATAGTCTCACTAAAATAAGACTTATACTCTGAACCAAAGACCGTTTCATCCGATATATCGTCACCCTCTTTGCTACTTTTATCTATTGAAGCATAAAACTTTAATGCATCATCCACACTCGCCAAAGTTGCATCAAATAATACACGAGAGCTGAATTCTTCAGAATTTCCGCTTTTACCAGCAATATCAACCGCCGCTTTATAAGACCATTTACGTTTCAAAGCGTCACGCTCCGTTTCTACCCGTACTAATTGGGGGTCACTATCCGTAGTAGACCAGCCTTCAACTACTGCCGCAGTATTAGTCGTCATGGTTGCATCGATACCCTTAATAACAAGCTGCCCTTTGCCATCATGACTCACTTGTCCTGCTAATGTTGTACCGCTTTTAAGTCTAACGAACACAGGCTGTTCAGTATTAAAGCCTTTAACCTGATCGCGTTGCAGTTCTAGCACTCCTGCATAGCTAGTCACCAATATAATAGTGCTGGCCGAAATAGATCTAATGGTGCCTGTTAATACGCTTCCATCTAGTGTTTCAATTTGATCAAGGGCATAGGCTTGGCCTGCCATAGCAATAGAAAAAGCTAACGCTATAAATGTTTTATTCATGAGGTCCCTTACTTCTTCCAGAACCAAAATAGCTGTGGAATACTTATGTGATTAAGAAATAATGGCCAGTCCAAACACTTGTTTAACAGTAAAATTTAAACATAAGCATCCAATCTCTCGAAACATCAAAGAGTTAGAAATTAAGGTGCTGGAGATAGCAATAGATTTTGGGCCATAACGACTTTGTTATTACATATAGCTATTTTAGCACAGGCCCAAAAAGCTACAAAATTGAACCATAGATAAAATTTATTTTTATTGTAGACTATTCCGAAATTGACACTAATTAGCTATGGATTTATTACTTTGCACACACTATCTCAACTTAAATCAGGTCAGCTTGTAGGGATACAGCATCTCGCTTTATCAGAAAACTTAACGTCTTTTCCTGAACAAATTTTATCACTGGCCGATAGTTTAGAAATTCTTGACCTATCCAATAACCAATTAAGCACCCTACCTGATAGTATTGTCCAACTTGATAAACTGAAAATAATTTTTCTTTCAAATAATTTATTTGAAATACTTCCTAAGGTATTAGGCCAATGTGCTAATTTAGAAATGATTGGTATTAAATCCAATAAAATTTCTCATGTACCTTCCCAGTCATTGCCTATAAAACTACGATCGCTTACCTTAACCGACAATCAGATTGCAAGATTACCTGATAGCTTAGGTGAACGTCCTCGCTTACAAAAGCTAATGCTTGCTGGTAATCGCTTAACAGCACTACCACAAGCATTAGAACAAGCACATAATCTGGAGTTATTACGTATTTCAGCCAATGATTTAGCAGCGTTTCCAGACCATATACTCAACTTACCTAAACTAGCTTGGTTAGCTTTCTCAGGTAACCCATTTAGTCAGTCAGATATTTCAATTAAATCTGTGCCTGAGATTCCATCGTCGCATTTCACATTACAAAAACAACTCGGCCAAGGTGCCTCAGGTGTTATTTCAACTGCAACTTGGAATACACTACAAGCCAATTTTCCCAAAGATATTGCCGTCAAAAAATTTAAGGGTGGCGTGACCAGTGATGGCTATCCGAAAGATGAATTAGACTCTTGTTTAAAAGTAGGTAATCACCCTAATCTAGTGCAATCTTTAGCACAGGTTAATGAGGATAATTTCTCAGCATTAATAATGAAGTTAATACCCTCTCAATATAACAACTTGGGAAATCCGCCAAGTTTTGATAGCTGTACTAGAGATACATTTCCAACAGATTTTTCTTTAACCATCGATCAAATTGAAAAAATCATTTCTCAAATGAAAGCGGTATTCGAACATTTACATACAAACCAAGTTTCTCATGGTGATTTATACACGCACAACACTTTGTTTGATGATGAAGCCAACATTTTGTTTGGCGACTTCGGCGCTGCCTCGATGTATCACATGCTCAATGAGAACCAGCAACAGAAATTAAAACAGCTTGAACAACGTGCGTTACATTGTTTTATCGATGATTTATTGGCTGCCTGTAAGCAAGAGGATAAGCAAGGTGAACGTTATCAACTGCTTAAACATGAAACAGCCTACTCATCAATGCATTAAAATAGATAAAATGTGATACTTAAACCTGAATTTGAACTATCGATAAAATTATAATGTCATTTGTATACTGATCTATTAATTAAAGACGATCACTAATAATGGAGAGAGAAGATGTATAAAAACGCATTGTTACTGTTATGTGTCGCCCTATTAATGTCAGCATGTAGCCCTACCTCACCTATCATTCGCAGTAACTCCAATGCATCGGTAGATATCAATCAATATAAAACCTTTGGCTTTTTTGAGCAGCTGGATACCGATCATCGTTATGAGTCATTACTCAGCCAATACCTGAAAGAAGCTACTCGTGCAGAAATGACACAACGTGGATTTGTTTTTAGTAAAGAAGGCCCAGATTTACTGATCAATTTCAGCAACGTCTTAACTGACAAACAAGAAATGTACAACCATCCAAGATCCCAAGTTGGATACTACAATTATCGCGGACGTATTTATCATGATACTTGGATCGGTTATGAGCCCTATATAGATAATTATCAACACGGCATACTTACTATTGATATCGTTGACCGACAATACAATAAAACGATTTGGCAAGGTGTTGCCGAGGCGAGAATTAATAAACAGGATCAGTCAAATCTACAGATAACAACGCTAAAAATTGTATCGGCTATTTTTAAGCAATTCCCAATGGCAGCTGAATTGGGAAATTAATCGATACAAAAATTATTAGATTCAGTTTTCTAAATCAATTTCTAATGATTCCCACAGTTCATCAATACGATCAACAATGGCCTGGTCACGCTCAATTGGCCGTCCCCACTCGCGATCGGTTTCACCTTGCATTTTATTGGTAGCATCCATGCCCATTTTTGAACCTAAACCGGACACAGGTGAGGCAAAATCTAAGTAATCAATTGGTGTATTTTCAACTAAAGTAATATCTCTAGCAGGATCCATTCGGGTAGTAATCGCCCAAATCACATCATTCCAGTCACGCACATCAACATCATCATCGACCACAATCACAAACTTGGTATACATAAACTGACGTAAGAATGACCACACGCCCATCATCACGCGTTTGGCGTGACCGGGATATTGTTTTTTCATACTCACCACAGCCATACGATACGAACAGCCTTCGGGTGGCAAATAAAAATCAATTATTTCTGGAAATTGCTTTTGCAAAATAGGCACAAATACTTCATTTAGTGCCACGCCCAAAATAGCAGGCTCATCAGG
>CAJXPP010000122.1 GCA_913058195.1 uncultured Gammaproteobacteria bacterium
ACAGAGTAGATCGTCGGCAGCGTCAGATGTGTATAAGAGACAGTTTCCATTGTAGCCATCTTACTTAGTGGCTGTAACAAAGATAAAATTCCGGGTGTTTATCGTATCGATATACAACAAGGAAATGCGATTACACAAAAGATGATCAATAAATTAAAACCAGACATGACCAAAAAACAAGTCGCGTATGTTTTAGGGACTCCCCTTATTATTGATACATTTCACCCTAATCGTTGGGATTATATTTATACTTTCCACCCTGGAAATGGTAAACGCGAGCAACGAAAATTAACCTTGTATTTTACAAGCGAAGAAACATTAAGCCATATCGAAGGCGATACACGTACTGTTTCTCGTGAAGATATGCCACAAATCGAGCGTACAGAATCCAATATAGTTGTGCCATTGAAAGAGGATGATACTGGCGCATTTCAAGGAATAATGGATGCCATCGGTTTGGGTGATGATGAAAGCTAAAGCTATAAAGATAAATTAGTAGCCCAAGCCCAAGACCTATTTCAAGCTAAGGGCACAACATCCTCTTTCATATCTCAGATTTAGTTCTCCAGCACTTCAAATGCACCTGTTCTAGAATTAAAACACAATAATTGCCCTTCAGTAATATCAAAGTACCAACCATGGAGACTTAACTTCCCCGCTTCAACGCCAGTTCGAACACAAGAGAAAGTCATCAAGTTAGCTAATGACTCAAGTATCGCTCTCTGTTCACATGCTTTAAGTTGAACTTCTGGTTCAGATGACGTTAGTTTATCTTTAACCCACTGTTTAGCTGAATCAGCAATAGAAACCCAAGAATGTATGAATTTGGAGTTTTGCTGCCCATCATCTTCCCAAAGTGCCTTAATGCCACCGCAACTAGCATGGCCCATAATAATGATATTTTCGACTTGTAAGTTATTAACAGCAAATTCTAAAGCGGCACTAGTACCATGGTGATAACCATCATCCTCGCAAGGTGGCACTAGGTTAGCTACATTTCTAACAATAAATAAATCACCGGGATCACAGTCTGTCAGAATAGCTGGATCGACACGTGAGTCACAACATGCAATCATTAAAGTCTTAGCTGGCTGACCATCTTTCATACTTGCGTAAAGACGCTTATCATCACCAAAATACACTTTCTGAAATCGTTTAAAACCGTCTAGTAGTTTTTCTGTACTCGCCATGAATTTATACTATCTCTGGAATTGTAGAAAGGATTTATTTGTAACTCAATCTTAGCGTTAAGCGTTGTAAACATGCAACTATTATAGACAAATAACTACTCAGTTAGATTCACCATTAATTAAGTGAATAAGGTGTTGTAACTTACTTAGGGATGTAAGTTTGAAGCGTCCTTACGGCAGACACTTCTATAGCGTCTACCGTAAGACTAAGCTTAACTATTTATTGGCATTGTACCACTTTTTACTTGTTGCTCTTGCAGTAACAGTATTAGCTTCATACCACTTCTTTTTAGCATTTTTTGTTCTGATTAGAGCGATATTAGCTTCATACCATTTTTTCTTTAAGTCAGCGTGAGGATCAACCCTTAGATTCGCTTCATACCACGGCTCAGCTTTTTGGCTTGCACGTGCAGCCTCTAAGTTTGCTTCATACCATTTTTTCTTAATATCAGCATGCGGATCTAAGTGAAGATTAGCTTCATACCAATGTGTTTCTTTTTCTGGTGCTGCATGCTGATTAGCTTCATACCACTTCTCTTGGCTTGCTCTAGCAGCTTCTAGGTTGGCTTTATACCATTTCTTTTTCGCATCAGCATGAGGATCTACATGCATATTAGCTTCATACCAAGGAATATCTGCTTGGTTAGCTTCATACCATTTTTTACGATCGGCACGTACTGATTCAACCGCAGCCTTTAGATTCGCTTCATACCATTTTTTCTTTGTATCTAAATGTTTTACTAAGTTAGCTTCATACCAGTGAGTACCTGTCACTTCCACAGACTTTTTATTAGCTTCATACCAGTGGTTATCTGTTGGCTTTACTGGTTGTTGATTAGCTTTATACCATTTAGTGCGACTGTTACGAGCAGTAGCTAAATTAGCCTCATACCATTTCGCTTTTATATCAATTGTACTCATAATATCTACCTCAACAAAATACCGTTTTGACCTAGTAATACTACATAGAACAATTACTATTAACAAGCCATTTTTAAGCTAATGAGGCTAAAATTTTATCACTCAAAGCAATGCTTTTCTGCCTTTACTTGCTGAAGCATTGCTATCTGTTGCTCTACTTGTAACATTCGACGCTGCTCTTTATCCTCAACTAATGCGGAATACCCTAAATATGCAACGCTTAATATCCCGTTCAAGCTGTAGTCTAAAGTAACTGAAGCTACTGCTGCCGCATTGTACTTATCCTCTGTAAATTTATCCTTATAAGTGTAGCTATAAGGGTGTAAGTATCGAATGTCGTTATCTAATTGTACGCAACTTTTCAGTCGAATATCATCTGTAGCTTCCACTACAGGTGGTTCAAAGTAAATAGGCTCTGTTGGCACTGAAGGTATGGTTAGCGCCTGTATAGAAGGTGCTATACAAAAGGCTAGTATTAAAGCAGATAAAGTAGTCGTTAATTTCACAATCAATACCCTTATAAATTTCATTCTATGTGTTGTGTTATCGGCACCTGTACACAAAACTCAACTCTATTCTCGAAAATCATTATTTGTGATACTTGGCTTAAGAAGCATTAACAGTCTGCCAGTTGTTGATAAAAGTTAGTCTTTCTGTTCTTCGGTTTCACCTGAATCAGTCTCTTTTTCATGCTTATGCACATCAATCCACAGCTCTAATCGCTTAGAAATAGCAGCATTAAACGAGTTCTCTGGATAGTCACCTTCTTTGTTCAGCTCTCCTATTGCTAATCCAGATAATAAGGCTAGAGCCTGATCAATATGTTCAACTGCATGAATATGGAACTGTCCAGCTTCAACTGCATCAATCACATCCTGCCTTAGCATTAAATGTTGTACGTTAGTTTGAGGGATAATAACGCCTTGCTCTCCCGTTATCCCTTGTATTTTACAAACATCATAATACCCTTCAATCTTTTCATTAACGCCACCAATAGCTTGCACATCACCACATTGATTCATAGATCCTGTTATAGCGAGAGATTGATTTAATGGCAATTCAGCAATAGAAGATAATAATACACATAATTCTGCTACCGTAGCACTGTCGCCATCTACTTCCCCATAATTTTGTTCGAACACTAAGCTTGCTGACATTGAAAGCGGCTTATCTTTGGCGTAGGTTTTTCCCAAATATCCACTCATTATCAACATGCCTTTAGAATGAAGATCACCACCCAGCTCCACTTCACGCTCAATATCAATAATATCGCCATCACCAAAACGACAATTTGCTGTTAATCGAGATGGTTGACCAAAATGTAAATCGCCAGCAGATAACACTGATAATGCATTAATCTGCCCGACTAGCATTCCAGCAACATTAAGCTGTGTAACATTTCGTTCAATATGCTGATATAACTCATTCCGAACACGATCTAAACGTTGTTCACGATTATTAAGTGCTTGAATAACATCTTCTTTGGTTATTTGAGTTGCTTGCCTTTTTTTAGCCCAAAAGTTTGATTCGCGAACCAAATCATTGATCCAGCCCAAGTGCAAAGACATCTTTTGATTATCTTCAATTGAGCGTGATGCTTGTTCAATTAATTTCGCCACAGCTTTTTTATCTAAATGAAGAAGCGCTTCTCTTTGTACTGTACTGGCAATTAATTGAGCATAAAGCGCATTATTTTCATCGGTTCTATCCATTTTTTCTTCAAAATCTGCGACTACTTTAAATAGCCCAGCAAACTCAGGATCTAAATCATACAGTTCATAATATAAGTGGCGATCACCCAGTAATATTACCTTCAGGTCAAGGGGCATTGGCTCAGGTTCTAATGACACTGTTGTGACCAAACTATACATCTGTTCTAATGTGTCAAACCGCACTTCTTTTGCTTGCAAAGCTCGCTTTAAACCTTCCCAAGCATAGGGTTGCATCAGTAACTGTTCGATATCTAAAATCAAATAGCCGCCATTAGCTTTATGGAGTGCGCCTGCTTTAATTAAACTAAAATCAGTAACTAATGCGCCCATCATTGCCATATTTTCTACGCAACCCAATAGACTTTGATGACTCGGTAGATTCTCATAAACAACAGGTGCACCGATAGTTTCGCTATTATCGACGATCAAATTAACTTGATAGCGCTTTAAAAGCGAGTTGTCTGATGGGGCAGTTGTTTCATCACCCTCTTCATCTGACTTTAAGAAAGCATCGAGATTTTCGAGTAGGTCCTTTTTCATTTCATCGAAATAATGCTGTAAACGTTCGTTACTTGGATGTGCATGTTTAAGTTTACTCACTTGCCGACTAATCACCTCCGTAGCAACTTCATCGTTCAAGGCTGATACTTTTGCGTGATTATCTCGTTCCCATTCACGTAACTCTAATAAGGTTTGCTGTAGATCCTCATGAAGCGTAGCAATCGCATCTTCAGTTTGTTCTTGTTGATCGACAGGCAATTGGTCAAATTCATCAGCTGTCATCGCCTCCCCATCACTTTTTGCAGCAAAGGCATAACTACCATCCTGCATCCGTAATAATACAATTCCCTTTCTATCCGCCTCTTTTTGTAAAACCCCAAAAAGTCTTACGCGATGCTTTCTAGCTTCCTCTTCAATCGTCCGCATTCGACCACGGTAATACTCATCATCAAAAACATGAGGTAAGTCTGCCAACAGATGTTCAATAACGTTCTCGATATCATGGCGTAACTGTTGACCCTGCCCTGATGGTAGAGATACAACCCTAGGTTTTTGTGGGTCTGAGAAATTATGTAAATACCCCCAGTCTCGTCCATTTGGTCGGTTTTTAACATGCTCATCAAGAAAGCGTTTTACTAGAGTATACTTGCCCGATCCCGCTGCCCCCATGACAAATAAGTTATAACCAGTCCCTATAATATTAACGCCAAAATCAACCGATTCTAATGCTCGAGATTGACCAATGATGGTTGGTAAGCTATCCAACTCTGCTGTTGATTTAAATTTAAGTGTCTTCAAATCACAATGTTGATATAATTTTTCTGGACTTAATCGTGTAACATTAACCATAATTATCTCTAGCGTTAGAAGGTATGCTTAGCTTAGGATACTCTAGTGAGAATGTGAACACTGAAATTAATATTAGCTTTGGAGCACAATGCATGACTGATTATGACTACGATGAAAAACGTGATTTTCTCAGAATGAATATTGAAACCCAAATCACATTCACAATTAAAGGCTCAGATAGCCAATCTCATCATGGCCTATGTGATAATCTCAGTGCAACAGGCCTATCGATGATAACCAGTTATGCTTTAGAAGAAGGCTGCAAAATAGAGTTAATAATGAATCCAAATGGTGACAGACTTCCACCATTTGTTGCAGAAGGCACAGTATTACGTGTAGAAGCAAAAGGCAGTGACAAGTTTCATGCATCAATTAGCATGACTAAGACGTCTTAGTACTCGCCAGTAAGGAGTATTATTTTTATACTCTAAATCTTAAATCCAATAGCTTGATTTTGTCATTACTTTTGACATTAGTCCCATCACCACTTTCACAGGCTGTGGAAGCTCAGCACCGCCCGCTTCTATAGCTGTGGTGCCATGATGTAATTCGTCTCGTTTCATTTGCTCTAAAATAGATCGGCTTTTAATATCTTGCTCACTGAGCATGCTCAGGTGTTCATCCAAATGTTTAACAACTTGTTTTTCCGTCTCAGCTACAAAGCCTAAACTCCACTTATCGCCTATTTTTCCAGCCGCCGCACCAATAGCAAAAGAACCTGCATACCATAAGGGGTTAAAAACACTAGTGTGGCTGCCAAAATGGTGGATACGCTGTTGGCACCATACTAAATGATCGTTTTCTTCTAATGCAGCATGCTCCATTGCAAGACGTACTTCAGGCAAATCAGCCGTTAAGGCTTGCCCTTGGTATAAAGCCTGAGCCGATACTTCACCCGCATGATTGATTCGCATTAACCGTGAAGATTCTCGTTGTTCGGCCGCAGTAAGTTCATTTTCTGCTAATTCAATGCCTGGCATAACCCGCTCAGTTGTCTCAGGGGTACCCATCACAGTTTTTATCGCCTTATCACATTCAATAATAATATGATCTAAGCCACTCAGCTCTCTAGGCACTTTAACTCCCTAATGACTCATTAAAAAAACGTTCTAGTGTTGCAGCTAATTCACGTGGTTGAAATTTAGGTACATAAGCATCTGCTCCGACACCTACACCCATTGCCATATTAGCATCTGCCGTTAATGATGAATGCATAATAACCGGCAGACCTTTTAGCCTAGGATCTGCTTTAATTTTTTGAGTTAAAACATAGCCATCCATTTCTGGCATTTCTACATCCGTTAATACTGCTTGAATTTCAGAAGTAATGTTTATCCCTGTCTCTTATACACATCTCCGAGCCCACGAGACTAGGCATGATCT
>CAJXPP010000123.1 GCA_913058195.1 uncultured Gammaproteobacteria bacterium
CAGCGTCAGATGTGTATAAGAGACAGATACAAACACGATCACCTTTTTTCACGCCGCGCGCTTTCAATAAATTGGCAAAACGACAAACATGATCATGCAGCTCTTGATAAGTAATGTTTTGATCTTCGCTAGGATCATCACCTTCCCATATAATCGCGGTATCATTTGCTTTAGACACTAAGTGACGATCAATACAGTTATAACTGACATTTAATTTACCACCAGAAAACCATTTGATATCAGCAGCTTTTAAATCAACGTCAGTAACACTGTCCCAAGGCTTATACCAATCAAGAAATTTATCGGCTTGTTCTGCCCAGAAAACGTCAGGTTGTTCGATTGACTGCTTATACATTGCATCATAAGTCGCTGAATCAATGTAAGTGTGAGCTTTTGCCTGCTCTAGTACGGGATAACGGCTTTTTAATTCTTGCATGCTAAATCCTTGATTTCCTAATATCTAGTGGCTTGTTGAACCGGTAATAAAAGCTTGGTTGCAACTATTATTCTCTTTTTAAGTTACCAACATCATAGCCTAAGTTTTTCTGCTGGAACACACCACTAAAGTCGAATATTAGTGATTTACTTAGATTAATTTGTTTCATGTAATTAATAACCGTAACATTAAAGCAACACAAATGACAGCGATGTCATTTGTGTTATGCATTTGATTTATATCTGCTAAAGTAAAATTAATTTTATGAAGTTTTTGTGCTAATTACTGCTAAGTGGCCTGAACTCAGGATGAGTAATAATGTTTTATCTGACATTTTATCCAACAAGGTATTTTATAGACGTGTCAGCAGGAGTGAAGTAGTACTATTTTGCAGAGACAAAAAAACCTGTGTGGTTGCCCACACAGGTTTTTCAAGCTGCTAAGAAATCTTCTAATTAAAGAAAGATTATCTTTTTGCCAATTTCTCTTTGATACGTGCAGAGCGACCTGAACGTTCACGAAGATAGTAAAGCTTAGCTTGACGTACATCACCGCGACGTTTGACTTCAATTGAGTCAACGATTGGGCTATGTGTCTGGAATACACGTTCTACACCAACACCGTTCGAAATTTTACGAACAGTGAAAGCAGAATTGATGCCGCGGTTTTTAACAGCGATAACAACACCTTCAAATGCTTGAAGACGTGATTTATCACCTTCTGTAACTTTTACTTGTACAACAACAGTATCACCTGAAGAAAATGCAGGCAGGTCCTGTCTCATTTGTTCAGCGTTTAGCTGTTCAATAATATTACTCATTGTTCTACTCCAACTTCTTCCTGCCCATATTCGGCAATAAATTGTTCTAATAATACGTTCTGCTCTTTAGATAATGTTGCCACTTCTAATAGATCAGGCCGCCTTAACCACGTTCTTCCTAAAGACTGCTTAAGGCGCCACTTCCGTATCGCCTCATGATCACCACCAAGTAATACCTCAGGTACAACTTGATCAGATAACCGTTCTGGTCTCGTGTAATGTGGATGATCTAATAGACCCGCCATAAAAGAATCTTGCTGTGCAGACTCTTCATCACCCAAAACACCTGGTAATAACCTTGCAACGCCATCAATCATGACCATCGCGGCAAGCTCACCACCACTGAGAACATAGTCACCTACCGACCATTCCTCATCAATTTCTTGCTCTATCAGACGTTCATCAATACCTTCATAACGTCCTGCAACAAAGATCATTGTTTCTCTTGTTGCTAAATCTTGTAACGCTTGCTGGTCTAGTTGACGACCTTGGGGTGATAAATAAATCACCTTTGTTTGCTGCCCTAATTGCTCTTTAGCAGCATGGATTGCATCCCGTAATGGTTCAACTTTCATTACCATTCCCGGTCCGCCACCATAAGGTCGGTCATCAACTGTTTTATGTTTATCCTGCGTAAACTCACGCGGGTTCCAATAACTTAATACTAACTTGCCTCGTGATACTGCTCGGCCTGTTACACCATATTCGGTTATTGCATCAAACATTTGAGGAAACAAACTTACCACACCTAAACGCATAGCTTAGTCACCTCAATAATCCAGCTCCCAATCAACTTGAATAAGCTTATTATCCATGTCGACTAGCTGAACAACTTCATCCATAACGAATGGAACCAATTGCTCAGTGTTAGTTTGTTTATTTTGAACTACAAGTACATCATTTGCACCCGTCTCAAGTAAGCTAGTCACTTGGCCCAATTGCTCATCTTTTAAATTAACAACTGTTAAGCCAATTAAATCAGACCAATAAAACTCATCTTTACTTGTTGGCTTCAACTGCGTTTTTTTAATCGCTAGTTCAGAACCAATTAAAGCTAGGACTTGATCGCGGTCAGTTACATCAACTAACCCCATGACAACGCCTTTACCCTGAACTCGCCCACCTGAGACTTTTACCTCAACCCATTCACCTTTGCGTGAAATGTAGATCGGCGAGTACTTCAAAATATTATTTCGAGGTTCAGTGAATGAAAATATCTTCATCCAACCTTGTACCCCAAAAGCACCAGATATTTTCCCTACCGGGACAAACTCCTCGGAAGTTTCCATTCTGATTATTTACTACTTTATTCAGTCAGCTATTAAGCAGCTTTTTGAGCTTGTGCGATCAATGTTGAAACACGATCTGAAGCTTGTGCACCTTCACCAACCCAATGTGCAATACGGTCTAAGTCTAAACGTAATGTTTCTTCTTGACCTTGTGCTGATGGATTGAAGAACCCTACACGTTCGATGCAACGACCATCACGTTTATTACGTGAATCAGCTACTACTACACTATAGTAAGGCTGCTTTTTTGCGCCACCGCGAGATAATCTAATTGTTACCATATTTCTGCCTGTTGAAAAACTGGATCGAAAAACAGACGTATTTTACGCATATATCGATCAATTGAAAAGCATAACTTCACTTTTATTGAAAATAAACAAAGCACCCTACCTTAAGCAAAGTGTATTCAGTTCAATAAGTTTAGTGTAAGCCTGTCGCTTTAAGGTCGCATAGCTTAACACAATAATAAAGTTTAAGCGTTGCTACTCAGTTATGTGAAGATAAAATTATCTTCATTAGCTAGTTTTAACTGCGTTTAGAAAGGTAAGCCGCCACCGCCGCCCATAGGTAACTTTCCACCCAGTCCGCGCATCATTTTAGCTAAACCACCTTTCTGGCTCATTTTTTTCATCATTTTTTGCATTTGAGCAAACTGCTTAAGTAAGCGATTTACATCTTGAATTTGAGTACCTGAACCTGCGGCAATACGTTTTTTACGCGAACCTTTGATAATATCTGGTCGCTGACGCTCTTTTTTTGTCATTGAGTTAATAATAGCTTCAAGCTTACCTAACTCTTTATCATTGACTTGGTTCTTAGCCGCATCAGGAATATTACTCATTCCAGGCATTTTATCTAACATCGAACCAATACCGCCCATATTGCCCATTTGGCGCAATTGATCACGGAAATCTTCTAAATCAAAACCTTTACCTTTTTTCAGCTTAGAGGCTAGTTTATCTGCCGCACCTTTGTCCATCTTACGCTGTGCATCTTCAACTAAAGACAGTACATCGCCCATGCCTAAGATTCTAGAAACTACACGATCAGGGTGGAAGGGTTCTAAAGCATCTGTTTTCTCACCGACACCCATAAATTTGATAGGTTTGCCAGTGATATGTCGAATGGATAAGGCTGCACCACCACGTGCATCACCATCGGTTTTAGTTAAAATAACACCTGTTAGCGGTAAAGCATCATTAAATGCTTTCGCCGTATTCGCCGCATCTTGCCCTGTCATGCTATCAACAGTGAATAAGGTTTCTATTGGGTTGATAGCTTCATGAATGCGCTTAATTTCATCCATCATGTCATCATCAACGTGCAGTCGACCTGCAGTATCAATAATGACTACGTCTACGAATTGAAGTTTTGCTTGTTCAACAGCAGCCCTTGCTATATCAACAGGGTCTTGGTCGCCTTGGCTGGGGAAAAAGTGAGCATCTACTTCACCAGCCAGTGTTTTTAACTGTTCGATCGCTGCCGGGCGGTATACGTCGGCACTGGCAACCATGACTGATTTTTTCTCACGTTCTTTTAACCATCGCGCTAATTTAGCGACACTGGTCGTTTTACCCGCACCTTGTAAACCAGCCATCAAAATAACTGCCGGCGGTTGCGCATTTAGATTTAGAGACTCATTTACCTCACCCATCACAGCCGTTAGTTCATCATTAACGATTTTAACTAAAGCTTGGCCAGGTGTTAGGCTTCGAAGTACATCTTGTCCCATCGCCCGTTCTTTAACTCGCGATACAAACTCTCGCACAACGGGAAGCGCAACATCAGCCTCTAATAAAGCCATGCGTACATCACGCAATGTTTCTTTTACATTATCTTCGGTGATTCGCCCTTGGCCACGAAGTTTTTGTAATGTACCGCCTAACCTTTCACTCAAGCTATCAAACATACTTCACCTTAAAATCAATCTTGCCGCAGTAAACAGGCATTTTAAAAATAGATGAATTATAACTGATAATAACTAGTCTGATTACGTTTACATCGTTTATCATTCACTCTATTAGTTACTTAATATGGTTATATCGTACTTTTAAGGATTGCTCTCACATGGCCATTGCCAACTCTTTAGCCTTTATGCTGTACCTCTGTTGCGGTGCAATTTTAATTCGTAATTTTGTTCAAAAAGATTCACAAGCACCTTTATTACCCATTGGCCTTGTAATCGTAATTGCCTTAATTTTCCACGCTGCAGATATATTCTTCACCATGAAGCTCGCTGGCGGCTGGGATCTAAGCTTATTTTCTACTCTTTCTGTTGCAACATGGATCATGGCTTTCATTGTCTTTCTTGCCGGTTTTAAATTTCCCAAAGCACACCCTGGTATAGTTATTTACCCACTAGTTGCTTTAAGTCTTATTCTTAAACAATCCTTACCAAGTGATAGTGGTTCACCGCTAAGTGATCCAGCCTTAGAATGGCATATTCTTTTATCACTTACCGCGTATAGCCTGTTTACACTCGCGGCTATCCAGTCGATCATATTAGCGATACAAGAAAATCAATTACGTAACCGTCAACTTGCAGGCCTTATACAAAAATTGCCGCCACTTCAATCAATGGAATCAGGACTCTTCCAATTGATCACTAGTGGTTTTGTATTTTTAACGATTGGTTTGTTTACTGGCTTCTTATTTCTTGATGATATTTTTGCTCAGCAGCTAGTGCATAAAACCCTTTTATCATTGATTGCATGGTGTGTATTTGCCATATTATTATGGGGTCGAAAGCAATATGGTTGGCGTGGAAAAACAGCTGTAAAGTGGACTTTAGTTGGCTTTTCATTCCTTGTACTTGCTTACTTGGGTAGTAAGTTAGTATTAGAATATATTTTAAGTAACTAAAACAATGTTAGAAACCACCTCCCTCACTGCGTTATTTTTAATACTATTTATATTGCTATTGCTATCGGCTTTTTTCTCAAGCTCAGAAACAGCACTTATGTCGCTTAACCGATACCGATTACGTCATCTTGAACATGAAGGTCACTCAGGAGCCATTAGAGCCAGTCAATTGCTGGCCCGTCCCGACCGTTTAATAGGCTTAATCCTCTTAGGCAATAATTTTGTTAATATTCTTGCCTCCGCAATTGCCACTATCATCGGCGTTAAACTTTATGGTGAAAACGGCATTATGATTGCTACCTTTGCACTCACTTTAATCGTATTGTTATTTGCCGAAGTAACTCCTAAAACATTAGCCGCACTTCACCCTGAACGCGTTGCATTCCCTGCTAGCTTTATATTGAAGCCACTTCTTATTTTGCTCTACCCTCTTGTCTGGTTCATTAATGCAATTACCAATCGAATGCTTGGCATTTTTGGAGTTTCACCAGAAGACTCGTCTTCCGCTAGTATTAATTCTGAAGAGCTAAAAATGGCATTAATGGAAGCTGGGAGCTTAATACCTAAACGCCATAAAAAAATGCTCGTCAGCATTCTTGATCTTGAAAAAGTCACTGTGGATGATGTCATGGTGCCAAGAAATGAAATTGAAGGGCTTGATATAAATGCGCCATTAGCTGAAATCACTAAACAACTTTCATACTGTAGCAATACCCGCATCCCTATATATGCTGATAGTCTTGATAATATTATTGGGATTTTACATGTAAGAAAAGCACTTCACCTATTAGCACAAGACAATTTAACCAAAGAAACCTTAAATAGCATCGTAAAAGACAGCTATTTCGTACCAGAAAGTACACCACTTAATACCCAACTTATTCAGTTCCAACGTCACCGTCGCCGTACTGGACTTGTTGTTGATGAATATGGTGATATTCTAGGCTTAATCACTTTAGAAGATATATTCCGTGAGATTGTCGGTGAGTTTACAGCTGATTTAATAGATGAGGATAAAGATATTCACCCACAAAAAGATGGTAGTTATCTCATCAATGGTTCTGCCAATATTCGAGAAATAAACCGTAACAACTGTCTCTTATACACATCTGACGCTGCC
>CAJXPP010000124.1 GCA_913058195.1 uncultured Gammaproteobacteria bacterium
ACGAGATCATGCCTAGTCTCGTGGGCTCGGAGATGTGTATAAGAGACAGTACTTGTACTTAACAGCAGATTTTTTAGCTCGATTTGGGTAGAATTACGGGATTATGCATAAAAATAATCATATACAGTTGCTTCTTGGGGAGATGGGTTAGTGGATTTAGCTACGTTAATTGGCTTTTTGCTCGCATGGGGCTTGATCATAGCGACTATTGCTCTAGGGTCAGGAGCTTTAGTATTCATTAATGCTCCATCAATGATGATTGTGTTGGGTGGTGCGATTGCAGTTGTTATGATGCGTTTCACTTTGGCTCAATTTATTGGAGCAATAAAAACGGCGATGAAAGCCTTTTTATATAAAGCTGAATCGCCTGACGAGCTGATCACCAGTGTTGTAGAGTTAGCAACGATTGCCAGAAAGGAAGGCTTATTAGCTTTAGAAGGGCAAGAAATTACCAATCCAGTGCTAGCTACAGGAATTCGAATGCTAGTTGATGGCCATGAAACTGCCGTGGTAAAAAAAGCATTAAGTACTGAAATGAATCAAACAGTTTCACGACACAAAATCGGTCAGGATATTTTCAAACAAATTGGTGATGCTGGTCCAGCAATGGGCATGATTGGAACATTGGTTGGCCTAGTGCAAATGTTATCCAATATGTCAGATCCAAAGTCAATTGGTCCTGCAATGGCCGTAGCTTTGTTAACAACACTATACGGTGCTATGTTAGCGAATATGTTTGCATTGCCAATTTCAGATAAATTGTCATTACGCAGCGCTGAAGAACAGATGAACAAAAATATTATTCTTGAAAGCGTGATAGGCATACAAGAAGGGCAGAATCCGAAGGTACTTGATGAGTTATTGAGAAACTATCTACCGGCATCTAAACGTGATAGTGAAGATGCAGAATAGTTCATTTCTTAATGCTTTTGAGGAATAAACATCGATGAGTGAAGAAGCAGAAGAAGAACACGACTGTGATTGTCCTCCCGAAGGCTTACCGGCCTATATGGGAACATTTGCAGATCTGATGTCACTATTAATGTGCTTCTTTGTATTGTTACTCTCTTTTGCAGAAATGGATGCACTCAAATACAAGATGGTTGTTAAGTCACTGGATAATGCTTTTGGTGTGCAGCGTGAAGTTGCTGCAAATGAAATACCAAAAGGGACCAGTATTATCGCTCAAGAATTTAGCCCTGGTGAACCCCGCCCAACGCCACTAAAAGAAGTACGCCAAGATACTATTGACGAGACACGTGATGCATTAAAAATAAAAGTGGATGCGGAAGATGTGGCTAAGGCTCAAGCAAAAGAAATAGCTGAAGAAGCAGAGAAGTTTAAAGAAGCTTTAGAAGGCGAAATAGCAGAAGGTTTAATTGATGTTGAGACAGAGCTAAACAGAATTGTTATTCGCATTCGAGAAAAAGGCTCATTTCAGTCAGGAAATGCTCGACTCAATAGAGAGTTTTTGCCAATTATTGGCAAAATTCATGATGTTTTAGTGAAAACTGATGGGAAAATTGCAGTTGCTGGTCACACAGATGATATTCCGATTAGTACGCCAAGGTATCGTTCTAACTGGGAGTTATCTACCTCAAGGGCGACTTCAGTTGTTCATGAGTTATTACGGAATAGTGAAATCTTACCGGAACGCTTTGTTCTAGAGGGTTATGCTGATACACAGCCATTAGTCCCTAATGATACTAGAGAAGATAGAGCACGAAACCGAAGAGTAGAAATTGTAGTATTGAAATCAATAGTGACTGAAGAAATGAGTGAGTCATTGAAGCAATTGAATAAAGATGAAGATACTGTCGATGGGCAGGTCCTTCCAATCAAGCAATAATCAAAGGATTTATTATGAATATAACTAAATTAATCAGTATGGCCGTCTTAATATGTCTCTCTACAACTAGTTTTTCGAGTGAATGGATTGTTGACAATGCTCAGTCTGAGTTGAGCTTTATCTCGATTAAAAAAGGAAATGTAGCTGAAATTCACCAATTTACTAAGCTTAAGGGAATATTAGATGGACAAGGCAACTTTACATTGTCTATTGATCTAGCAAGTGTTGATACTCGCAATGCAATCCGTGATGAGCGAATGAAGAACTTTTTGTTTGAGGTCGAACAATTTACTACTGCAACTTTAACAGCCCATATTGCGCCATCAGATCTTGATGCTATAGCTGAAGGCGCAAGCCAACGATTATCTATCGATAGTACTTTAAGCCTTCACGGAATGGATAAAAAAGTACCCATGGATATTGTCGTAACACGGTTAGTTGGAGCTAAGTTTTCAGTTGTGAGTGCGAAACCAATAATTTTAAAAGTAGATGACTTTTCCTTAGTGTTAGGGGTAGAAAAATTACGAGAACTGGCTAATTTACCAAGCATTAGCCACGCTGTTCCAGTGAGTTTTTACCTGATACTAAACTTGAAAAAATAAAGAAATTAAGAGCACTATATGCAAATATTCACGGTAGAAAAAGGTATTGTTATCCCGTTAGATAGACCTAATGTCGATACAGATGCCATTATTCCAAAACAATTTTTAAAATCAATTCAGCGAACTGGTTTCGGTGTTAATTTATTTGATGAGTGGCGTTACCTTGACCTAGGCGAGCCAGGTAAAAGTTGTGAAGGGCGTCCCTTAAATCAAGATTTTGTGTTAAATCAAGATCGCTACCAAGGTGGTTCGATTTTATTAGCAAGAGAAAACTTTGGTTGTGGCTCAAGTCGAGAACATGCTGTTTGGGCTTTAGATGACTTCGGGATTCGTGTCGTTATTGCGCCGAGTTTTGCAGATATATTTTTCAGTAATACCAGTAAAAATGGTATTTTAGCGATTAAATTAGACGAAGCCATTGTTGATGATTTATTTGATCAAATAGATAGTGAGCCGGGCTATCAATTATCTGTTGATTTAGAAAAGCAACTTATAACATATCCTAATGGTAATACGATAACGTTCGATATTGATACTTTCAAAAAGCATTGTCTGCTTAATGGTTTGGATGATATAGGTTTAACGTTACAACATAAAACAGAAATTGAAACGTATGAGCAACGTCGTAAACAAGAAACACCTTGGTTATTTTCTTAATATATAATCCTTGGTTAATTAATTTAAATTCTAGTGTGTGAAATAAATAAATGACAAAAAAAATAGCAGTATTAGCTGGTGATGGTATCGGTCCTGAGATCGTCAAAGAAGCAATCAAAGTATTAAATGCGTTAGCAAAAGATGGTTTAGATATTGAACTTGAATATGGCCTAATTGGTGGTGCAGCTTATGATGAAACAGGCACGCCATTACCTGAAAAAACGGTTAAAATTTCTAAAGAGGCTGATGCTATTTTATTAGGCGCTGTAGGCGGCTATAAATGGGAATCTCTCGACATTAGTGTGCGACCGGAAAAAGGCCTACTGGGCATTCGTAGTGAATTAAATCTATTTGCTAATTTACGGCCTGCTATTTTATATCCACAACTAGCAGATGCATCTACATTAAAGCCTGAAGTAGTTGCTGGTTTAGACTTAATGATTGTTCGTGAGTTAACAGGAGGCATTTATTTTGGTCAGCCTCGAGGTATTCGCACATTAGAAAACGGCGAAAAAGAAGGCTTTAATACATTGGTCTATCGCGAGAGTGAAATCAATCGCATTGGTAAAGTAGCATTTGATATTGCCCAAAAACGCCAAGGACGCTTATGTTCAGTCGATAAAGCTAATGTGCTAGAGAGTACTGAGTTATGGCGTGAAACAATGACGACATTGTCTGCAGACTACAGTGATGTGGAATTAAGCCATATGTACGTTGATAACGCAGCAATGCAACTTGTGCGAGCGCCAAAACAGTTTGACGTTATGGTAACAACAAATATGTTCGGTGATATTTTGTCTGATTGTGCCTCTATGTTGACAGGTTCTATCGGCATGCTTCCATCAGCTTCATTAGATGAAGATGGTAAAGGCATGTATGAACCGATCCATGGTTCAGCCCCCGATATTGCGGGACAAAATATTGCTAACCCACTTGCTACAATTCTATCTGCATCAATGATGCTGCGTTACACATTAGATGAACCAGAAATGGCTGATAGAATTGAGAAGGCAGTAAGCTTTGTTCTTGAACAAGGGCTTCGGACTGCAGATATCTACTCTGATGGAATGACAAAAGTAGGCACTATTGAAATGGGTGATGCAGTTGTAGCTGCACTTTAATTTCAATTCCAACATATATTATAGAAATTTAGATAAGGCGAGAGTGTGAGTAAAAAAATTGATGTTGCAGTAGTAGGTGCCACTGGTGCAGTGGGTGAAACAATGTTGGAGATTTTACATCAGCGTAAGTTCCCCGTAGGTAATATTTATGCCCTAGCGAGTGAACGGTCTGCAGGTAGTACAGTTTTATTTGGTAATAAATCAATTATTGTTGAGGATCTTGCTACATTTGACTTCTCCAAGGTACAAGTCGGTTTATTTTCACCAGGTGCAAGCGTGTCTAAGAAATATGCACCAATAGCGGCGGCTGCAGGGTGTGTGGTAATTGATAATACATCTGAATTTCGTTATGTCGATGATATTCCATTAGTAGTGCCAGAAGTTAACCCAGAAGCAATTGCTGACTATAAAAATCACGGTATTATTGCTAATCCAAATTGTTCCACTATTCAAATGTTAGTTGCAATGAAACCTATTTATGATGCTGTGGGTATTACACGAGTTAATGTATGTACTTATCAGGCTGTATCAGGGACTGGTAAACCAGCAATGGATGAGCTTGCTAAGCAGACAGCTGCTCTTTTAAACGGCCGAACAGTAGAAAGTACTGTTTATCCAAAACAAATTTCATTTAATGTTTTACCGCATATTGATGTGTTTATGGATAATGGCTACACCAAAGAAGAAATGAAAATGGTCTGGGAAACTCAGAAAATAATGGGTGATGACTCTATTTTAGTGAATCCAACTGCAGTACGAGTTCCCGTTTTTTATGGGCATTCCGAAGCACTACATATTGAGACTAGAGATAAAATATCTGCTAGTGATGCCAAGAAATTACTATCTGAATCAAACGGTATCGTTGTTATTGATGAGCATGAAGATGGTGGTTACCCAACGGCAGTATCTGATGCTTCAGGTACTGATCCTGTGTATGTCGGACGTATTCGCGAAGATATTTCTTGCGAGAATGGCATAGATTTATGGGTGGTTGCTGATAATGTACGTAAAGGTGCAGCATTAAATAGTGTGCAAATTGCAGAAGTGTTGGTAGAAAAATATCTGTAAGGTGTTAGGATTACACGATAAAATGATTTAAATAAAGAGGTATTGGAATGAAGATTAAAACATTTGCCAGCATAGCTGTTATGGGAGCTTTAGGACTTCTTATTCCATTACAGTCATCTGCTTTTGGCTTAGGTAAAATCCAGATTTCATCTGCTTTAAATGAGCCATTAAAAGCCGTTGTGCCTGTTACCGCCCTACGTGCAGAATATGATGGTAATTTACGAGTTCAGTTAGCATCTAATGATGAGTTCAATAAAGCGGGTCTGAAGCGTAGTTTTTTACTGACTCAGCTTAAGTTTGAAATTATTGAAACGTCAGGAATGGCCGAAGTGCATATCACCTCGGAACAACCAGTGAAAGAGCCATTTTTAGATTTTTTAATAATCGCATCAACCGCCAATGGACGTCTGATACGTGAATATACAGTGTTACTTGACCCACCAAAAAGTATGTTTAATAAGCCTACTAAAAAAGTAAAACAAGCGGCTAAGAAAGTAAAACAAGTAACTCAAAATAATGATATGCCTAGTTCAGCTGCTAGTAAATCAGCAGAATCTCAATGGACATCTGATACCTATAACGTTAGCAGTAATGATAATCTATCGAAAATAGCAAGAAAAACCAGACCTCAAAGTGATATATCAATCAATCAAATGATGATGGCATTGTTAAATGCAAATGAATCAGCATTTATGGGGCAAAATATTAATCGATTAAAAGCAAACAGTACGCTAATAATTCCTCAAGTTTCTGAAATTAAGCAATTATCGAAAAAACAGGCATTGCTTGCAGTAAGTGAACAAAATAAAGCGTGGCGAAACCGTAATGTTGCAGCTCAAGCTCCTAAGCAAGAAGAAACAATAGCTAGGGACGACTTAAAAAATGACTCAAGTTTGTCTATGCCTGAAGAGATGAACAGCAATAAAAATGAAAATGATGTTACTCATTTAGAACTAGTTGCACCAAGTACTGAAGCCATTACAGATGCAGGTGAATCATCCCCATTAGGAGATGAGAAATTAAAGAAATTGACAGAACAATTAACTCTGGCACAGGAAACAATAGAAAGTCAGGCTCAAGAGAATAATGGCATAAAGTCGCGAATGGATATGATGGAGGAACAGCTTCAAACATTACGTCGCTTAATCTCCTTGAAAGATGCTGATTTAGCAAAAATGCAAAATAATTTGCAAACAGAGCAAACAGAGCAAACAGAGCAAACA
>CAJXPP010000125.1 GCA_913058195.1 uncultured Gammaproteobacteria bacterium
ACGAGATCATGCCTAGTCTCGTGGGCTCGGAGATGTGTATAAGAGACAGCTCTGAGAGTATGCAATTCGACAAAATTATTAAATGTCATTTATTTTGAGAAGGGGGAAATGTTGAAACAAATACGTATAAATAATCACCCCGTGATCGTAGGTGATGAAGGAAATTTTCATAATGGGTAACGCAGTACTTTCAGGCATTATCGCATACACAATCACGCCATTCACAGAAGATGATGAGCAGATTGATGTTGAAGCTTTAAATTCATTAATTGATGTCCTGATTGATGCGGATGCGGATGCTATCGCTGCACTGGGCAGTGCTGGTGAAGGTGCTTATCTGAATGATGTTGAGTGGGAGCAGGTGGCATTACAAACAATTAAACAAGTTAATGGTCGAGTTCCCGTCATTATTGGTATTGCTGAACTGACAACTAAGAAAGCAGTTGCTCGAGCAATTTATGCTAATAAGATTGGTGCTCAAGCGATTATGGTTTCACCATTTTCATATTACAGATTATCGGAAGATGAAATCTATGATCACTATGCAGCTATTTCTGCTGCTGTGTCGCTTCCAATTATGATTTATAACAACCCTGCAACCTGCGGTGTTGATATGTCACCTGAATTTATGTTGTCGATGGTTGAGAATATCGACAATGCGACGATGATAAAAGAGAGTACGGGCAATCTGCAGAGAATGCGTACGCTTCACAGATTATCAAAAGGATCCGTCCCCTTTTTTAATGGCTGTAACTATATAGCACTTGATGCACTGAATGCGGGTGCAGCAGGGTGGTGCACTGCGGCGCCTTGTTTGCTTAATGATTTACCTAAGCAACTTTTCAATTGTGTTCAACAAGGTAAAACGGACCAAGCAAAAGTTTTATTTGAACGACAATTGCCATTACTAGAGTTTATCGTCAATGGCGGCTTGGCTACGACAGTAAAAGCAGGCTTAGGCATTAAAGGTATGCCTGTTGGTGTGGCTAGACGACCATTAAAACCACTGACAAATAATAAAAAGAAGACATTAGAGAATATCCTGTTGAAAATAACAGGCTAGATGTAAAAGAAAAAAGCGATTTATACAGCTGGCTGAAACAGTTATATAAAAATTAAAACAAACGAAAATAATTAAGTTAATAGAAGAGAGGAAGTTATGGCAGATCTGCAACATTTACAATCAGCTCGTGATAAGGCTTTAGCATTAGAGAAGGTTGTTAATACCGTCGTTATTGGGCAACAAAAAGCGATTCGATTAATACTGATCGCTCTACATGCACGTGGACATGTATTGCTAGAAGGTGGTGTAGGTGTTGGTAAGACGACATTACTCCGTGCTTTTTCAAAAGCGCTAGGTGGTTCATTCGGCCGTATTGAAGGTAGTGTCGATTTGATGCCGAGTGACTTACTTTATAGTGCGTGGGTCGATGGTGCAGGTAAACCCGTTATTGATCCTGGTCCCCTCATTGCACATGGTGATGATACAGCGGTATTTTTCTTCAATGAAATTAACCGTGCTCGCCCACAAGTTCAATCATTATTATTAAGAGCGATGGCTGAGCGAAGTGCTGAAGCATTCGGTAAAGAATATAACTTCCCTCATATGGTGGTATTTGCCGATCGTAATGGTGTTGAAAAAGAAGAAACATTTGAACTAAGTGCAGCTGCACGAGATCGTTTCCTATTTGAAATTGGTATTGCTAACCCAGAAGAACTAAACGATCGTAAAGCATTGATCTTTGATTCTAAATTCCATGATGTTGATGAATTATTAAGCGAATTAAAAGAACCATTGCTTGATTACACTGAATTGAATGCACTTGATAAAGAAGTTCAACACGCTGTATTTGTATCACCAGAAATCGAAGACTACATTATTCGAATTTGGGATGCTACTTGGGAACCACATAAGTTTGGTATCGATATTCCAGATGTATTTATGGAAGAGTTAGTCGTTGCTGGTGCAAGTGTTCGTGGTATGTCTGCCATGGTACGTGCAGCTAAAGTATCTGCATGGTTAGAAGGCCGTGATCATGTATTACCGGATGATGTGCATACTGTTTTATTTGCAACATTAACACATCGCGTGTTCTTGTCTCCTATTTATGAAGGTCGTCGAGAGCAGATCATGCCACAATTTATTGCAGCATTACGTGATCATATCTCTGCTCCTTAAATCGTAACCTCATTTTATATAAACAAGTAGGTTGTGATATATGAGCGAAAATAAAAAGCGACAACAAGACGAGTTTAGCTACCGTTATCCGCATAAGGTCTATGGTAGTTTACCGGGCGTACATCATGGTAAGTCATTAGGAACGGGGGATAGCTTTGCAGGCTTTTCAGATCTGTTTGATTATCCTGATCCTCGACGTTTAGATTTGCGAGCGACCATTCGTGACAATATGGCGACAGGTAAGAATAACTATCTGGTTAAACGTTATCAACAACGGTCACCCATCACCTTATGGATGATGGCTGATTTATCACGTTCGATGGCAATATCCAATGTGAATCATGAACATTTAGCCAATTTGACTCAGTTAGTGGCTCATTCAGCAGTAGGTTTAGGCGATCGGTTTGGTTTGGCTGGATTTGATTCAGGCTTACGTAGCGATGTACATATGATGCCAACACGTCAACGAAGTATGCCGGTGATTGCAGCCGACATGATTCGTGATGCAGGACCTGCAACATCAGCAGGTGTTGATGGCTTGATTCATGCTGCCAATATGATTACTAGCAACCATGCGATTGTGTTCTTAGCCTCCGATTTCTGTTGTGATATTGATGTTATAGATAAAGCATTAAGACAGTTATCACGTTATACCGTGGTGCCAGTGGTTTGGAAGCATGATGATGTTAATCATTTGCCATCCCATGCTGGCTGGACAGAAATGTGTGATTCAGAAACAGGCGAACGACGTAGTATTTGGATGCGACCAAGCATTAAAAAGCGTTGGAAGCAAACTATGGATGACCATTTTGAACAGTTAACCGCCTGCTTTATGCACCATCGAGTTAGACCTTTGTTTACTGATGGTGAAGTGACTGGCGAGCAGCTAACAAACTACTTTTTAGGTAGGAATTAATAATGATAAATTTAAGATACCAAGTCTTAAAATTCGTGATAGTGATTGTATTCACGTTTTATGCAGGAATCAGTAGCGCAGCGGAGGATATGCTAAATGTATCCGTCGATCGTACATGGGGATTGTTATTGGGTGATGAGGTCAATGTTAAGGTTGATCTAAGCGGTTTATCAGAAGGTATTGATAAGTCCAGTTTACCTCAGAGAAATCAACGTTATGGTACATGGCTGCATTTGAAAACGATTGATCAAACGAGTGAAGAGTTAGTATTTCACTACCTTCTTGTGAATGTGCCAAACAAAAATACAGAAATTGATACCCCAAAATTTGATGTGAAACAAAATGATGAAAAGTGGCTTTCAATACCATCAACATCAATCATCATTGGGCCATCATTAGCTGTCGAGGGTGGTGTGGCCAATATCAAAGCTAAAGCTGATATGAAGCCAACATTGATCTCAGTGGTTGAAACAGAAAAGCAGTTGAAGTTAGCAGTAATAATTGCCGTTATTTCTGGTTTGCTATTAACCTTATGGCACTTTGGTTGGAAAACTAAAAATCGACAGCCATTTGCTCAAGCAGTTCATGATCTATCACGCTTGCAATTTCATGCTGTCACACCTGATCAAGCTGCACGTATTCTACATACTGCCTTTAACCATACTGCAGAAACAGTGGTCGTTTATGGTGAGATAGAACCAATGATCGATCAGCATCAATGGTTGCAACCGTTACAAGCTGAAATAGAGCAGTTTTATCAACAATCAGAGCAACACTTTTTTGCGAGAAATTCGCAGCAAGGCCCTGAAATTGATAGTGTAAGAAAACTTGCTAAAGCCTGCCGTTCTAAGGAGATGCTCGCATGACACTCTTAGGTTTACAGTGGACATTACCTATGATGCTGTTGCTACTACCTATGCTGTTGTTGCCATGGTTTACCCATAATCAAGATAAGACGGTGGCATGGAGTAATTTTGTACCTGTTGACTCTTTATCCAATGTAATTGGGATAGCGCTGAAAGCTTTAGCGTCAATAGTAATAGCGAGCTTAATTCTGACACTTGCAGGCCCTTATGTACCTGAGCAGACCATCGAGCGGGTAGGTAGTGGTGCTGAAGTAGTTATTTTGGTTGATCGAAGTCGTAGTATGGATGACCCATTCTCGACTCGTGGTAAAGCATTAGCCGTTAATAGAACAGTTGGTAAAGGTGACAGTAAGCGACGAATTGCCAAAAAGTATTTAATGGAATTTGTTGATAAACGCCCAGATGATCGTTTTGGCTTTGTATTGTTTAGTGATAAAGCACTTGATTTATTGCCACTTAGTTACAACAAAGAATCGATACGAGCGACGATTAATGCCAGCGCTTTAGGAAAAGGTTTATCTGAAACTAATATTGCCAAAGCCATGATTAAAGCAGCGGAGATGTACGGTAAAGAAACTTATCGTGGTTCACGTACGGTGTTATTGGTTTCAGATGGCGGACAAGAGTTTTCAGATGAAGATAAGAACAAAATCACTGAACTATATAAACGTGAAAACTTAACGCTTTATTGGGTTTATATGCGATCCACAACAGGTTTAAGTATTGAAGAAGAGAGTGATGATGACTCATGGAGTAATACTCCAGAGAAACGGTTGCATAACTTCTTTAAAGATCTCGGAATACCTTATAAAGTGTTTGAAATTGAATCAGTAAAAAGTTTTTCTGAAGCTATTGATACGATTGATGAACAAGAAAGCCAAACTTTAATTGTGGAAGAAATTATTCCACGTGAAATAAAAACAGCGCCGTTCTTTTGGTTTGCAATGATAACCATGTTGTTATTGGTTTTAGCACAAATTTATACAGCATGGGGAGTGAGAAAAGCACATGAATAAATATTTAAATCTATCACATTGGTCATTAGTCATTATTGCTATAGTGAGCATCCTATTTGCAGCTCAAGCAGGCTACACCCTATGGAAAACGGGGAAAATTAATACTTTTATTAGTAACCCAAGTGCCTCTGAACAGGTGCCCGAGCATTTAAAAGCACAATTTTCAAAAGCCTATAATGATGTTGAGCAAGGCAAGTCTGTAACAGCGTTAGAACGTTTGACGACTGTGTTGGAAACTAACGATTCTAGCTTAGAAGCAATGGCTTATTATAACCGAGGCAACATTCATCTTCGTGATGCAACTGCTTTGCTTGCAAATGATTCTGCTAGAATTCCATTGATAGGCCTTGCGAAACAAGATTATCGTACTGCACTACTATTAGATTCAACTTTATGGGATGCACGTTATAATTTGGAATTAGCCTTATTGATGCTACCTGAAGAAGCAACAGTCAATAAAGCTTATAGCAAGCGAAAAGGCTCACAAAGTGTGGTGGTTAAAGCGGTAGGTTTTAGAGTAGATTTACCATGAAATTATCCTATCAATCACGCATTGCTGCTTCAGCAGTGATGATGCTGTTGGTGGTCATACTCATTATGGCTGCATTATGGTTTCCCCGTACTGATCGTACAGTGAAGGTAATGGACTTAATGTTCGTACTTGATATTACTCAAAGTATGGACGTAACTGATGTTGAATTAAATGGCGAAAAAGTAAGTCGTTTAACTTGGGCTAAAGATTACACCAAACAGACATTGCAACAGTTACCTTGTGGTTCTCATGTAGGCCTTGCAGCCTTTAGTGAATCACGTAGTTTAGTGTTGATCAATCCGGTTGAAATTTGTGCAAGTTATAATGACTTGACGCAGATGCTTGCAAAAATAGATGGCTCAATGGCTTGGGCATTATCAAGTGAAGTCTCAAAAGCAGTTTTTGGTGCTATTAACCAAGCAAAATTAATGGATCCGAGCCCTGATGTTGTATTTGTAACTGATGGTCACGAAGCGCCACCATTGCATGCTGAATTATTCCCTAAATATAAAAAGAAATTAGGTGAAGTGTCCGGAGTGTTTGTTGGGATAGGCGGTGATAAATTATTACCGATTCCTAAACATAATTTTGATGGTACGCGTGATGGATTTTGGAAACAAAATGAAGTATTACATGAAGATGTATATGCCTCACTTCGAAGTGAATCGGCTGAAGTACGTGATGCAAGACCTAAAAATGAACATTTATCATCACAAAAAGTAGATCACATAAAAGGCTTGGCTGAGATGTTGAATTTCGATACAGTCATATCACCAACTAAGTCAAATGAAGTAATTAAATCATTAGAAAATAAAGTGAAAACACGTGACCAAGTAATAAGTTATAACTGGGCGCCATGGTTTGCATCTATTGCATTAGCTTTATTAGTACTGCTGTATTTTCCAGTCCGTTTTATTAGAGATTAAATCTAACGCTGTAATAACTGTCTCTTATACACATCTGACGCTGCCGACGA
>CAJXPP010000126.1 GCA_913058195.1 uncultured Gammaproteobacteria bacterium
TCGGCAGCGTCAGATGTGTATAAGAGACAGCAATAATCATCCAGAACGACAGCAAGATTTTTTCAGTCTGCAATCTGCTGATAGCCATGCCATTCTGCAAAGAGAGCGCCATGGCACATTGTTTTATGACAATGAGCGTAAACTGAACCTATATATGCAAGGCCTGTGGCAAACAGACCCTCAACTCGTTCCCTATTCACTCGGCTTTGATCAATTACGAAAACCACAACCTTATTTTGATCAGTTAGGCTTACGTATACCTGATGTCTACGATGATATAAATACTGTCACAGGTATTGATCGCTATAGAGCAACCTTAGCCCATATGGCAGCTCATCAACGCTGGACTCGCCCTATCATTGCCGATAACTACAGTCCATTCCAACGCATGGCAGTAGAGTTTATTGAAGATGCCCGCGTCGAACACTTAGCAATCCAGCAATATCCTGGTTTACGCCAACTGTTTATCCAGTTGCACCCACGTCCAATTGAGGGTGCCTGCGATCCGGAAACACAATCTTGTCTGCGTCACCGTATTGCAATGCTATCGCTGGCATTACTCGATCCTGCTCATGGTTATACCGACCCTGATTTACTTGAATTTGCTGAACGCTTCCATACCGCCATGGCTGCTGGTGAATCGAGCACTAAAGAAATTGCCGGTATAGCCCTCTCTTACGTTGCCCGTACACGTATCCAAAGCGATCAACTTGCCAATGTATTTTTTGACGATACGGAAATTGATTATCGCGATGATAACCGACATATGTGGATCTTTATCGAAGAAGGTGATGAAGAAGAATCTTTTGATAATAATAATCAAAGTCAAGTCAAAGAGGAAGAGATACAAGGCTTACCCCCCCGCCACTATCCAGAATGGGATTATAATTCACAATCTTTTCGACCTGATTGGGTTAGTGTTTACGAAGCTTTGCATCCCTCAGGCAATCCTAGTGATGTGGATGATTTATTAGAAAAACATAGCGCAGTATTGAAACGTCTTAAACAAATATTAGAGTTACTTAAACCACAAAACTATGTCCGGATTAGGTATCAAGAAGAAGGTTCAGAACTTGATCTCGATGTCGCTATTCGATCGTTAATAGATTTCAAAAGTGGTAGTACGCCTGATCCACGGATCAATATGAGCCATAAACATGATGGCCGTGATATTGCTGTGATGTTATTGCTCGACTTATCAGAATCTACTAATAATATTCCAGCGGGTGGCACTCAGACTATTTTAGAATTGTGCCAAGAGTCAGTGTCCCTATTATCTTGGTCAGTCGAACAACTGGGTGATAAATTTGCGATCGCGGGTTTCCATTCCAATACCCGCCATGATGTTCGTTACCATCATATAAAGGGGTTTAGCGAACATTGGGATGATGATGTCAAAGGACGTATTGCCGGTCTGAAAGCAGGCTATTCAACGCGTATGGGTGCAGCAATGCGCCATGCTGCTCATTATCTCGAAGCTCAAAAAGCAGATAAAAAATTGTTATTAGTGCTGACAGATGGTGAGCCTGCCGATATTGATGTCGATGATGATCGGCTATTAATTGAAGATACCCATAAAGCTGTTCAAGAACTCGATCAACAAGGTATTTATAGTTACTGTATTAGCCTCGATCCACAAGCAGATGAGTATGTAAGGGATATTTTTGGTAACCAACATATGGTGATTGATAATGTGAATAAATTACCAGAAAAACTACCTGCTTTATTTGCCAGTCTAACTAAATAAGCATCAAAATACAGGTCCTAACTTATAGCACTAAATAATATTAGGGTAAGCTATAGCCAGTTGCTATTATAAGTTCACAATACTGAATTCAGGATCACTATTATGTTGTCAAAAAAAATTATAACCGCTCTATTAGTAACGACAATTGCCTTTAGCTCATCAAGCTATGCTGACTGGGGATCTTTTTTAAAAGATTTAACCACTGCAGGAGAAGAATTGCTCTCCAATCCAGACACGGCTTCAACTGTAACTTCATCAGCATCTAATTTAGACTACGATACGATTGTCTCTGGCTTGAAAGAAGCACTGGATGTCGGCACGCGACAAGCTGTTAATAGTGTTAGCCAAAAAGACGGTTACTTATCAAATGAATTAATCAAAATTGCCATGCCTACTGAGTTACAACAAGCCAGCGGGTTAATGAGAAAGTTTGGTTTAAGCGCGCTTGCTGATGAATTTGAACAAAGTATTAATCATGCAGCAGAAGCTGCTGCACCTCAAGCAACTAATATCATTGTTGGCGCTATAAAAGAAATGAGTATTGAAGATGCCAATACGATCCTACAAGGTTCTGATGATGCGGCTACACAATATTTTCGAGATAAAACCAGCGCCCAATTATCCGAGCTATTCCGTCCAAGCATTGAAAGCTCACTCAATCAAGTGGGTTCAACAAAATATTACAATGAACTAACAGGCCAAGTTGCTGCAGTACCATTAATTGGTGAAACGATAAACCTTGATTTACCAGGTTACGTTACTGAACAAGCTCTTAACGGTCTATTCACTGTTATAGCCCAAGAAGAAAAGAAAATAAGAGAGAATCCAGCAGCACGAACAACTGAATTGTTGAAACAAGTTTTTGGTAAATAATCAGCTAGCAAACTACTCTGGCCTACCAATTTATATTAGTATAACCACCACCAAAATTAAAATAAGAGAGAACTAAATGTCAGCACCCACTCATAAACTTAATCTGTGTAGCCAAGGCATCGCACTTAAGGCTTTATTTACTGGCTATTTAGTCGTTGTGGCAGTTGGCTATCTAATGGCCGTTGTGCAAATTCAACTTACCCATGGAATGGCTGATGGTGAAATGGGCTTATCCGTTGACGATATTGTTTACAGTTATTATGGTAAACGTTCTGGTTCTGCACTTGAAGCAAAACTTAATGGTTCAATGAAGTTAATGGCTTCCGAACAAGATCGTTTAAAAATCATCAACTGGGTTCATAAAGGGGCTGATGAAAAAGCCTTTTATGACACGGGTATTCGTAAAATAATTGATACTAACTGTATCGCTTGTCACAACGCTTCTTCTGGTTTACCTATTCCTGATTGGACAAAATTTGAAAATGTTGCTGAAAAAGCTAAAACTGATACAGGTGCAAGCTTTTCTTCGTTAGCTCGTGTGTCACATATTCACTTATTTGGTATAGCTTTCATCTTTATGTTTATAGGCCTTATTTTTAGTCTTGCTGCTGGCGTGCCTAAATACCTAAAAGCAAGTGTTATTGTAATGCCTTATATCTTCCTTATGATTGATATTTCTTCATGGTGGCTAACTAAACTTAACCCTAACTTTGCATGGTTAGTTATCATTGGTGGTGGTGCCATGGCGTTATCATTTGCTTTTATGTGGACTGTTTCAATGTATGAAATGTGGATCATGCCTCGCCTTCATAGCGATAGTCGTGATGCATTATTAGATGAGTAAGTAGTTCCTTTTTTAATTTTATTACTTGTATTAAGAACAGTTATCCTAGCCCCTTACCTATCAAGTGCTGTGATGTATAGAGTGAAAGCTACGTCAGAGGTAATATCATTGCTTATATTGAAAGGTGTCATACAGAAGGTTCAAGCCTAAAATAATGAAAACAGTTTCAATATTTGTAGATGTTCAAAATATTTATTACACCACACGTCAAATTTATCACTGTCACTTTGACTACAATAAATTTTGGGCTAAAACAACTGCTAACCGGAAAGTAATCAAAGCCATTGCCTACACCACTGATCGTGGTGATGAAAAGCAACGTCAATTTCAAAACATATTGCGAGCAATTGGCTTTGAGGTAAAACTAAAACCCTTTATTCAACGAGCAGATGGCTCAGCCAAAGGTGATTGGGATGTTGGTATCACATTGGATGCTATCGAACATGCCGCCAATTCAGATGTAGTGGTATTAGCCTCTGGAGATGGTGACTTTGATTTGTTGGTCAACAAAATGCGTGATAAGCATCATTCAAGCGTTGAAGTTTATGGCGTACCACAATTAACGGCAAAATCATTAATTGATGCAGCCTCGGTGTTTAACCCTATCGATCAGCAGCTATTACTTAATCCACCAGCATATTAATCACCGAGCATTTTATGGCCATCAGTTCTACCATCAACAAAGTATCGCTTTCTATCGCCAATATGGATACGCATTATTACCAAAGCCATGAGTTGACTGTAGCACAACACCCATCTGAAAATGATTTCCGCTTTATGGTTCGCCTCATCGCCTTTATATTAAATGCCGATGAGCAACTCACATTTACCAAAGGAATGAATAACGATGACCAACCAGAGCTTTGGCAAAAATCATTAAGCGATGAAATTGAACTATGGATTGATTTTGGTCAGCTTGATGAGAAACGAATTCGTAAGGCCTGTGGTCGTGCCAAGCAAGTCATTATCTATACTTACCATGAGGGTAAGGCCAGCGTATGGTGGCAGCAACAAAAAGAAAAATGCCAACGTTTTAATAACCTATCCGTTATTCAGATTAATGCCGACGGCATAGATTCATTGCTTCAACGTTCAATGCAGTTGCAGTGCAATATCCAAGATGATGTTATGTATTTAAGTGATGATAATGATTCCCATAGCATCACATTCACTAAAATGAATTAATGCCTTGTTTCCTCTTGGAAATAGGCTTTTGTTAATTTAAATACCACAGGACTCAGCAACAGTAGAGCAATCAAGTTAGGTAATGCCATTAATGCATTTAAGGTATCAGCTACCAACCAGATGAACGTCAAGTTAGCCGTAGCGCCAATCGGCACCGCAATCACCCAAAACACTCTAAATGGAATTATTGAACGTACACCAAATAAGTATTCAACACAGCGCTCACCATAAACACTCCAGCCAAGAATGGTGGTAAAGGCAAACACACTTAAGCCAAGTGTAACGACATAGCCTCCCCAGCCCGGCAACACCGATTCAAAGGCTAATGACGATAAAGTCGCCCCCGTTTCACCGCTAGTCCATACCCCTGAAATAATAATAACTAAACCCGTGATTGAACAAATTACAATCGTATCTATAAAAGTACCAACCATTGCGATTGTACCTTGGCGAACAGGACTGTCCGTTACCGCAGAAGCATGAGCAATCGGCGCACTACCTAAGCCCGCTTCATTAGAGAACACACCTCGGGCCACACCAAATCTAATTGCAGCCCAGACTGCGGCTCCTGCAAAACCTCCCGTTGCTGCAACAGGTGTAAAAGCTGATTCAAAGATTAACGCAAATGCATCTGGCAATAACTCGGCTTGGCTGAACAAAATATAAGCACCAGCAAGTACATAACTAATCGCCATAATCGGCACTAACCTGCCTGCAACTTCAGCAATACGTTTGATTCCACCTATCAACACTAAACCGACTAAAGCTGCGATAACGAGCCCTGTAACAAGGTGAGGGATATCAAATTTCGAATTTAATACATCAGCAACAGAATTGGCCTGTATCGTATTACCAATACCAAACCCAGCTAAGGCACCGAATATAGCAAAGGCAGTACCTAGCCACATTAACTTTGGACTCAAACCATTTTTAATATAATACATAGGGCCACCGACTTTATTACCTTTTTCATCGGTTTCACGAAAATGTACTGCTAATACAGCTTCAGCATATTTAGTTGCCATGCCGACTAGTGCCGTCATCCACATCCAAAATAATGCACCTGGGCCACCAAGAAATATTGCCGTTGCTACACCAGCAATATTACCCGTGCCAATCGTGGCAGATAACGATGTCATTAGGGCATTAAACGGTAAAATATCACCTTCACCTTGCTGATTTTTATCTCTACCTCGCCATAACATCGAAAAGCCATAGCCTAATTTAAATAGCGGCATTAACTTCAAACCCAGCATTAAAAATATACCTGTGCCTAAAATTAAGACGAGCATTGCTGGTCCCCAAACAATACTATTTAGTTGAGAGATTAGGTCAGTGAGCCACGCCATTATTTATTCCTTGAAGTGTTTACTTAATGGTGCCAATGCTAGCATTGAAGTTTGAGGTTGACCTAACACTAGTTGGATAAACGACTCTAACTAACATTAAAATACGCCGCTATCCACGGGGTTATCAATTAGCATTTGTTGATAAAACTCTTCAAATTCAATTCCCCAATCGCGCTCTAATTTGGCAATTCGTTCAGGGCTAATTGTTGAATACGTTGTCGGATTATTAAACGCTAAGATAACTGTGTTTCGATAATTAGGCATTGATAAGCACACTGTACGTCGTTCAAATACCCGACGAATCGCAGCTAGATGGTGCATAAACTCATTGCCATCGTTGACTAATAAGTTAAATGCGACTTGCCCTTTAGGCGATAGTATCGCTCTACATTGACTTAGAAAATCATCATCAATAATCCACTCAGGTGTTATCTTTCCGACTGCAATATCAATTAAAATGAGGTCATATTTGTGAGAAC
>CAJXPP010000127.1 GCA_913058195.1 uncultured Gammaproteobacteria bacterium
ACAGAGTAGATCGTCGGCAGCGTCAGATGTGTATAAGAGACAGAAGCAGACATTGATTAATTCGTGAGAAGTTGAGAGTATATTCATTCCAAGACAAAGGAATGGTCTAACACTATTCTTCGTAATAAAAATGGTACTCATAATAAATATGTTTTGGCGAAAATTTAACTAGGAAAATAGTCATGCAGCTACTTCTAGAAAAAGAGCATCAGCAATTAATCGATATACTTGACGTCTTAGATAAATGTGTATTGAAAGGAAATTCAGCGAATCAAGTAGTTAAACATCTTGATGATTTCGTTACATTAGCAGGAGACCATTTTAAGAATGAAGAAAAAATAATGGAAGCCTACAAATATACGGACATTACCGACCATAAAAAAGAACATGCCCGCTTGCTAGAGCGACTACATACTTTACACAACCAATTAAGTAAAGGTCAGACCCCGTTCGGAAAAGATTACATGCAATTGCTGAGAAATTGGTTAGAAGCACATTTATTAGGTACTGATAAGAGACTAGAAGAATTCTTGTATAAGATAAATGCTGGTAGTGATGAAAAGGATATTTAATCTACATGTTAGTAAAAAGTTAGCCATAGGCTCCAGCGGACCATCAAAAGCCTTGCGGCTATTGCTGTCCACTGAGCTTTTACGTTAAACGAATGACCGCTTCTGGCACAAAGGAGAGAGCTATTAAAATAGATTGGGGTTCAACCTTGCTGGTTACATTACTTATAGCAACATTGTTAGCATTTTTCTTCGGATATTTTCCATATCCTTACGGTTGGATTGTTATTGCATTTGTACTTATAGCTAGACTCACTACGAATAGTAGAAATAATGGTAACTAACGACCCACAACGGACAGTCAGGTTACTATTTATGACTGCCAAGCATCATCAGGCTTCCAGTCATTAATCCATGCAGGAATCTCTGCTGCAGGCATTGGACTTGCTATACCGTATCCTTGCGCTAATTCACAGCCTAATTGCAATAGTGCCGTACCATGTTCAATGGTTTCAACACCTTCAGCAATCACGTCACGTTTGAATGATTTAGCTAGGACTATTACACTTTCAACAATGGCTAAATCATCAGGGTCAATCAGCATGTCACGCACAAAACTCTGGTCTACCTTCATCAGACTGGCTGGTAGTCGCCTTAGATAGGTAAGAGATGAATAACCTGTGCCAAAATCATCTAGGGAAAAGCGTACGCCCAGTGCTACACAAGCATTCATGATTGTCGACACATGAGTCACATCATCTAAGGCGCTTGTTTCTAATATCTCTAATTCCAAATGGTGAGGTCTGATAGTAACTCAAAATCAGACTTTTGCACGATTGCTCTATTGTCTTTTGACGGCAATGTCTAAAATACCACCTATTCTTAGTAAGGCAAAGCTAAGCAATGCATTAAATTTTGATCCGCTTGACTGTAATTATTATTAATAATTATAGCGTTGCATCCCCATTTATTTCAAAAGTATAGCTGAGTGAACCGTAACAAAGTTAATACTTGCAAGCGTTGTGGAAATGTTGAATAATCGAGCTCGCAAATGCCACAAAGAGAGAATGTTTAATAAAGTCTTTATAAAGGGTACCAGTGGGCACTTGCAACTTAAATACCCCTACTAATCTTCTGGTTTTTTTGTTATTACAATAAATAAACTATAAGGTAAAAAAGCATAATTAATCACTAATTTATAGGAAGACAACATGTCAGATACAGAATCAACACCAAAATGTGGTTGTGGTAAAAGTTTACATATGCCTTATTGCGATGCCAGCCATGGTCGCTCACCTGAAGAATATGAAGCATGGAAGCTTGAAGTTGCAAAAGAAAACGAAGATAAATAGACTGGTAAAACTTAGCCCATAGTCTAAGAGTAACAAAAGGGGACGCTACTATTTATTTGTAAAGGAATTATTATTCAACCGCTTCTCTCACTAAGCTGAGACATCCGTTGAATCAGATAAATCTGTCCCCTTTTTATTCTTACAATCCTCTCATCTTAGGCAACAACTGATTTTACCTATTAAGCTAGTTAATATTCTAGAATCAATGTGTCTAGCCCACTGATACTCTCAACAGCTTCATCCTATCGCTCCTCTTCCATCCTTTATAACGGCTTTTTAGCCAAGGCGACCAAAGCCTGCCTTGCTTCTGTGGTTGTACTGATCTGCTCATCGAATGTAATACGTTCAAGTCGATCGCCGACACGGAGATAAAAACCTTCAGCATCAATACCGACTAATTGGGGTAAATATTTGTCATCATAAGCCAAAGAATATAAATCACAATAGTGATTGATCGCCGCTTGATGATCAGCATTCATATGCTCAACCATGCCAACTTCCTCTTCAAAACTAAAAGGATTTTGTTTGATGAAATCAGACTGTTCCAACCAATAAATCTCACCAAAACCACCAATAAAACGAAGTCGAACACACTCTATGGCATAGAAATTAAAGTCATGTGTTTTACCAAAGCCTTGAGCGCTAGGGAAAAAACGATAATAGCGCTGTGCAATCGCCTCATCTTTAATTAATTTGGCATCGCCGACATAGGTAACTCGTGCCGTAGCTTGGCTATCATCAGCCAAAGGATCAAAAGCGATAAGTGACACCTTAGGGTTCGCTTTAATATTAGCGGTATGCTGTGCTATCGTACTGATCAAAATCACCGGCCTACCTTGATTATCAACACAATAAGGCGTGATAGATCCAAATGGGTAACCTTCTACATCAACTGAATGGGTACTTAATACGCCGCCACAGCGTGTCAGAAATAAAGCGCGGGCATCATGTGCCGCCTGTTGTGAATTGCTCATATTTCTACCTTAATAAAGAAAATGGATCAAACCTATCAACAGTATCAAAGGCTCAGATCCTGTCTTAAGTTATTTCTATTCATCATCTATGTCAAATGATGAATAGAAATTTCAATTTGCATACTTTAGAGGCCAGTCAAATGTATATCTTGATCTGACGCTTCTGGCGCAACTGAGGGTAATGTAATAAGGCGGCTATCGATCCACAGCGGACAGACATTTAAAGACAAAGAAAGTGATGGCTTTAATTCGCAGCTTTGAGCTTTATTTAAGTTTTATCTCTTTATAAATAAAACTTGAGTTATTATGCATTTGTTACCTTTCCCGAACTGCTCCTCAGGTATATCGTGCAGAAGCAGGAGTCAGTCATTGAATAATGGAAGAAATTGATTATGAGTGCAGAACGGTATGAACAAGTGAAACAAAACCCTCAATTTCATCAACTTGTTAAACAGCGTTCTCGTTGGGCATGGAGTTTGGCCTCAATTATTCTGATCATGTATTTTTCATTTATCTTGCTAATAGCCTTTTCCCCAGCGTGGTTAGGCCAGTCGCTCAGCGGTGGTGTGATAACAATAGGTATTCCTATTGGTGTGTTGATTATCTTGGTGGCGATTATATTGACCGGTATATATGTGTATAAAGCCAATAAGGACTTTGATCGCATTAACCAAGAAATTATCAGTGAGATAAAACAATGAAAGCCGCTTTATTTACGATATCGATTCTCTTTGGTTCCAATGTTTGGGCTGTCGATTCGTTGAGTGGCGCGGTGGAACAGCAAGCTTTGAACATTCCCGCAGTGGTGATGTTTTTAATCTTCGTAACTGCAACATTAGGCATTACTTATTGGGCGTCAAAAAGAATGCGGTCCACCTCTGATTATTATGCTGCTGGTGGTGGTATTACAGGTTTTCAGAATGGTTTAGCCATCGCAGGTGACTATATGTCGGCGGCTTCTTTTTTGGGTATTTCTGGGCTAGTATATTTGTCCGGTTACGACGGACTTATTTATTCCATCGGTTTTTTGATTGGTTGGCCACTTATTTTATTTCTGGTTGCTGAGCGACTACGAAACCTTGGTCGATACACCTTTGCCGATGTGGTCTCTTACCGATTAGAACAATTACCGATTAGAACCTTATCGGCTTTTGGTACTTTGGCAGTGGTGGCCTTATATTTAATTGCCCAGATGGTGGGTGCAGGAAAGTTAATCCAATTATTATTTGGCTTGCCTTATCATTACGCGGTAGTAATGGTGGGTGTGTTGATGGTGATGTATGTGATGTTTGGCGGTATGTTAGCCACCACATGGGTACAAATTATCAAAGCAGTGTTGTTGTTGCTAGGAGCCAGCTTTATTGCGTTTATGGTGCTTAAACATGTTGACTTTGACCTCAATACTTTATTTGAACAAGCGGTATCAGTACATCCTAAAGGCCTAGATATTATGGCGCCCGGTGGTTTAATTTCCGATCCAGTTTCTGCCATTTCACTTGGGGTTGCTTTGATATTTGGTACGGCAGGGTTACCCCATATATTAATGCGGTTTTTTACCGTCTCTAATGCCAAACAGGCAAGGCGTTCAGTATTTTTTGCTACTGGCTTTATCGGTTATTTCTATATTCTCACCTTTGTCATTGGGTTTGGTGCAATAGTTTTATTATCAAACAATCCAGAATTTTTTGATGGTAATGGACTGTTGTTGGGCGGTAATAATATGGCGGCGATTCATTTGTCAAAAGCTGTGGGCGGCGATTTCTTCCTTGGTTTCATTTCTGCCGTTGCCTTCGCCACTATTTTAGCCGTGGTATCAGGCTTGACTTTGGCTGGTGCCTCAGCTATTTCACATGACCTCTATGCCAGTGTCATTAAAAAAGGTAATAGTTCTGCTAAACAAGAAATCCGTGTATCAAAAATAGCCACCGTTATTTTAGGTTTGGTAGCTATTTTTCTTGGTATTTTATTTGAAGACCAAAACATTGCCTTTATGGTTGGATTGGCTTTTGCCATTGCCGCCAGCGCTAACTTTCCAACCTTAATTTTATCAATGTATTGGCAAGGATTGACTACAAGAGGTGCATTTATAGGTGGTTTTACCGGCTTATTAACGGCCGCTGTGTTGGTTATTGTCGGGCCAATTGTTTGGGTGGATATTTTGGGTAATGAGGAAGCATTATTTCCTTATAAATACCCTGCCTTATTTTCTGTCTCTATTGCTTTTCTGTGTATCTGGTTTTTTTCAATTACCGATCGCAGTAAACGAGCAGAAAATGAACGAAAGCAGTTCGAGCATCAGTTTATTCGCTCACAAACTGGCATTGGTGCACATGATGCAGCAGATCATTAATAGCCAGATATATACGAATGTAGACGTAAGTGATGGCTGATTTTGGCACGTAACGGTCTGTAGTGTGGAAAGGGGCAGAGTATTAACTGGATTGATGATTAAAAGGCTGCCACCGAACCAAAGCAGTTGTTATTTAATGTCTAATTAACTGCGGTTATTGCGCCTCTGGATAGAAAAGTATAAATCACTGGAGTCTGACCCCATTAATTCTTTTTGTACGCAAACAATTCAGGCAATGGCCTTAAGATACCAGTCAGCTTGATTGGTAATTAGTTTTCAAACTGCAATTCAGCAAGCCTTGCATACAAGCCGCCTTCTTTACGTAGTTCGATCGCATCGCCTGTTTCAACAATTTCACCATTTTCCATGACGAGAATTTTATCAGCCTTTTGTACTGTGGCTAATCGGTGGGCAATAATCAATGTGGTTCTGCCTTTTATGGCGGCATTGAGACCTTGTTGCACGAGTATTTCAGATTCAGCATCGAGTGCACTGGTGGCCTCGTCCAACAATAGTATAGGCGCATCTTTTAACATAGCGCGGGCAATGGCTATGCGTTGTCTTTGCCCACCTGATAAGCGCGTACCACGTTCACCTAAGAAGGTGTTGTAACCCTCAGGTAATTGACGTACAAATTGGGCTACTTGTGCGGCATTGGCAGCGGCTATCACCGCTTCATAAGTTGCATCTGGCTGACCGTAGCGTATATTTTCAAATACATTGGCAGAAAATATAACAGGGTCTTGAGGCACAATCGCAATTAACCGACGTAAATCATGCAAGCTAATGTCACTAATATTTTGGCCATTAATAGCAATACTGCCAGTTTGTGCATCGTAGAACCGTAACAATAATTGAAAAACGGTAGTTTTTCCTGCACCTGATGGCCCAACCAAAGCCACGGTTTCACCGGCATCAATGTGCAAGTTGATATTGTTTAATGCGGGGTTAAGTCGTCGCGATGGGTAGTGAAATTGCACATTATTAAATTGGATGCCGGCTTGAGCTTTGTTGGCTATTGGTAATGGGTTAGCCGCTTCAGTAACCGCTGTTTCTGTATGCAATAATTCGAGCAAACGTTCAGTAGCACCAGCGGCACGCATAATGTCGCCCCATACTTGAGCCATTGTACTTACACTACCCGCTACCATGGCGGCATATAAGACAAATGAAGCCAGTTCACCACCGGTCATCACGCCTTCACTGACTTGGTGTGCACCTAACCAGAGTACAAAAACTGTCTCTTATACACATCTGACGCTGCCGACGATCTACTCTGTGT
>CAJXPP010000128.1 GCA_913058195.1 uncultured Gammaproteobacteria bacterium
AATTCACACTCGTCAGGGTTTTCGCTTTGGTAAATTTTACCCCCGTTTTAATGGAGTTATCTAATGCATCTATCCATTCCTCATGATCTTTTTCACGCTGAGCTAGGGTTGTAAGTAACTCAGCTTTACTATCAAAGCCTGATGGAATATCTATACGATGAGCAAAATCAAGTACCGGCACTACGACTCCTTGGAATTTAGTGACACCACAAAAGCCACGTTCCTCAACTGGAAGTTTTTGAATATTTTGTAGGTCCTGCCCTACCATCAATACATTCTCGACCTTAAGACCAAACATCATATCATTGACGTAAAAAGTAAAAATTTGCCGCTTCTGTTCACTATTGTCATTTATTGTGTGATTCAGCGCCATAGTAAATGCCTCTGTAATTAAGCTTAATCAGTGAGTTAACCAAATATTAGGCTATCATCATCGAATGATTATTTTATTCGAGCAATTTATAAGCCAGACTTCTTATGCAATGTCCGCTGTAGTTTTTCTTCATCAATATGCACATCTAAATGTTCGATAATAAGACGCATATCTGTTTCAGCATTTACCAGACAACTACTTGCACCTGGTGATGGTGTCATATTGAAAATAATCCCGTTGCCAGGGTTTATTTTTGCTTCACCTAGCATGAGTTTTGACTCTTTTTTATCTATAAGTTGAGGTCTAATCCCACCGAAGCCTTTGGCAAATTCGATATCTTTTAGTTCTAGTGAAGGTACTATTTTCTGTGCTTCTTTCAAAAATAGGCGTCGGCGTAGCCCGGGCACTTCAAACAAGAAGTTCTTGAAAATATATGTGCGTATGTCGCTCACTTTAAATAAGTCCCAAAAGACTTTTAATACATTAGTATCTAGACGTAATACACGTAGAAACTCAAAAAATGTACCTATATTGTATCGCTCTAACAATGGCAGTAATAAGGCCGTTGGTCCGAAGCGAGTCTTCCCCTCAACTAACACATCAGGATCACCGTGTACGGCTGCAAAAGGAAGTTTATCATTCTGAACCGTATACACCTTACCATTAAGTACTTTAGGCGTGAAATAGAAGCTCCCAGCTACAGGAAGGCATGAAAATTCCAAACCGTAACCCATTTGCTGAGCTAGTAACAAACTATGACCGCCTGCAGACACAACTACCGTTTGAGATTTAACTATTCTATCTTGGGTTTGAATATGAAAAAGTCCATCTTTATAAATAATTTCATTGACATGACTATTCATATTAATCTGTAAGGACTGAATATCAGACTTTTGAGCTTGTGTGATAAATGATTCAGCTAGTTTGTTAAAATCAACGGCACAGTATTCATCTAATACAGCTAGGGCAATACATTCCTCTGGACGAAACTCATCATTAATAAGCACAACATTAGGTTCAATCTCAGCAAGCTGTTCTTTTTCTAATAACTGCATTGTTGCAAAGCGTTCGCGAAACAGCTCAAACCGTTGTCGTAATTGTTCACATTCGTCTTCACCAATGCCGATAACCATTTTGGGATATTTAAAAATTATCTCATCACGGCTTTCAAGTGACTCAGTATAGTTAACCACCATTTCGGCAGCTGATTTAACCTTACTAGCTTTTTCTATGCTGTAATTAGTTTCAATGTCGCCACAGTGTAGTGTTTGACTATTGTTTCTGCCATGAGAATTCACTTTCGCCACAGCATCATACTTTTCAATCAATATTACATCATTAATATCAGTATATTCAGCGAGCATATAAAGCAATGCTGTACCACACACGCCACCACCAATAATTGCAACTTGATGAATTTGTTCAGACATATTAGATCTCAACTTTTTTTATAAGTTAGGTGAAATGATATTTATTTTATTTCAGGTAGGGATAAAATCACACCACCTGCATCACCTGAAAATAAGGTTTGTGGATACTTACCATTCCATCGTTGCACACTATTGTACTTGATTAACTCAGTGGTAACTGACAGGGCAAGTACTTTATTTGCATTGGCTTGAGCTTCTGCTTCTTTTAATATTCGATAGGCTTCGGCATCAGCTTGTGTACGTTTTGCATTCGCATCAGATACTGCTGCTTGCTCTCTGGCCTCTGCTTGCTTAACCTGTTGCTGAGCTTGTTGTTCAACAATTTTTAACTGTGCTTTTTCACGTTCTAATTGCTCTTGACGCTCTTTAGTTTGAATGACAGCGCTTGTAACTACCTGGGGTAGTGTAATATCTCGAAATAAAACAGCCTCAACGATAACCCCCTTTTTTTCAAGATAGGATCTTAAACCATCTTCCATATATAGCTGCAATTCTTGTTGTACAGAATCGATGTAAAAGTCTTGTGATTGCGACACTGTCTTACCTGCCTCACGTAATAAAGACCTAACTTTTGGCGTAATATGCTTAGTCACTACATCCTCTAAATTACCCGTTTCTTGGAATATCTTAGGTGTTCGGGCACCATCAATACGAAATGTCACTGAAATATCCATCGACGTTTTAAGTTTATCTTGAGATGGCACTTGCACCTTATCCCAAGTGTATGTCAGTTGACGTAAATCAAACACGTGAAATGACAATAATGGATTTACAATATGAAAACCTTCGCCATAGGCTTTAGAGCTAACATTACCAAATAGTGTTGCGACTTTATTGTGGCCTGCTTTCACAGTGATATATGAATTCATAGCGATAAGTAATACGATAATGGCTATAATCGCTGCTATTGGAGCTTGTGTTTTATTCATTATTTTCCCTTATTCTGGATTCGTATGGCTGCTTCAACAGTATGAAATGAGCCAAAGACTAAAACGCGATCACCTGTTACTGCATCGCTCATCGCTTGCTCGTATGCCGACGCAATATCGTCAAACTTTATTATAGAGTCTACATCAACTGAAGTACTAATATGCTCGGCTAAATCAATTGATGACATACCTCTATCACCGTCTAAACTAGCTACAAACCATTTATCAATCGATTTAGATAAGGTAGCACCGACACCACTGGCATCTTTATCATTAAGCATAGCAACGATTGCAAAGGTTCTTCCTTGAGCAGGTATTTCAGCAAGCAATGCTACTAAGTTTTTTGCCCCTTGCAGATTATGTGTAACGTCAAGAATAAGCTCAACATCACCTAAAATGCGTTGAAACCTACCTGCTAGTTCAACATGTTTTAAACCCTGTCTGATCGCATGATCTGAAACACTGTATTTTTGTGGGTCTAGTAATGAAATCACTTGCAAAACAGCTGCAGAATTTTGGAGTTGATATTGTCCTTCTAAAGCAGGATAAGGCAAGTTTAATCGCTTAACGTTATCATTTGACCAATCCCACTCCTTTTCTCTTTGTTTAATCTGAAAATCTTTAGCTGTTTGATATAAATCTGAGCCTAATGCTGAAGCATGCTGCAAAACACTTTTTGGAGGGGACTCTGAACATACAACTGGATTTTTTTGAGTAATGATCCCTGCTTTTTCAAAACCAATTTTCTCTCGCGTGTCGCCTAACCAATTAATATGGTCTAAGCTGATAGGCGTTATCAACGCTATATCCGTATCAAATAAATTGACCGCATCTAAACGTCCTCCCATACCCACTTCTAGAATAGCGATATCAACTTCTTGCTGCTCAAAAATGCGTATAGCAGCCAAAGTAGCAAATTCAAAATAGGTAAGCGACACGTCTCCTCTAGCGAGATCAATATCATTAAACGCATCACAGATATCTTTATCCGATACTGGTTTAGCATTGATACAAATACGCTCGTTATAACTTAAAATATGCGGAGAAGTATAGGTACCTATTTTATAGCCAGCATGGCGCAAAATAGATTCAAGCAAGGCAACAGATGAGCCTTTGCCATTGGTGCCAGCAACAGTAACAACTGTAAAAGGTAAGGTTGAGCTTCCCGCTAAACATTCCCATACTCGAGAAATTCTATCTAAACCAGGATCTACTTCAGTAAAATGAAGTGTCTCTTGCCAGTTTAGCCATTCAGGCAGCGTTTTAAATCGCACTATATAATCTTATATTGTTATTAAGCTGCTGTTTTATTTTGCAATATAGAGAGCATATTAGTTAAACGATCACGCATTTCACGACGGTCAATAATCATATCAACAGCGCCATGTTCTACCAAAAACTCACTACGTTGGAAACCTTCTGGTAATGTTTCTCGAACTGTTTGCTCAATAACACGAGGGCCAGCAAAACCGATTAATGCTTTAGGCTCGGCAACATTAATATCACCCAACATTGCTAAACTTGCTGATACACCACCCATTGTTGGGTCTGTCAACACGGAAACAAATGGCACACCTTCTTTACTAAGTTGAGCTAAAATCGTACTGGTTTTGGCCATTTGCATTAAAGAGAATAATCCCTCTTGCATACGAGCGCCACCACTAGCAGAAAAGCAAATCAATGGTAACTTCTTCTCTAAGGCAACTCTGGCAGCACGAACGAATTTTTCGCCTACTACCGCCCCCATTGAGCCACCCATAAAGCTAAAGTCAAATGAAACCGCTATAACTGGAAGTTGATTAATCGTTCCTTCCATTGCAAGTAAGGCGTCATTTTCACCGGTCTTTTTTTGAGCTTGTACTATGCGATCTTTATATTTTTTACTATCTTTAAACTTAAGCGTATCAACAGGCTTAACATCAGCTGCTATTTCATTACGCTCACCTTCATCTAAAAAGCTTTCTAAGCGTGTTCGAGCATTAATGCGTTGATGATGATCACATTTAGGGCAAACATGTAAATTACGTTCTAGCTCTGCTCTGTACAAGACGCTATCGCAAGCAGGACATTTACACCAAACACCTTCTGGTACTGAACGGTTACGCACAGTAGTACGAATTTTTGAAGGAAGTATTTTTTCTAACCAGCTCATAGTGTTTACCTATTTTTATTATTTAGACATATCGCGTGCATTAATTGCATAACGCATTTCAGCAAGCAAGGCTCCTAATGCAGCTGGCAGTTCTTCCGGCTTATCTGCATGCTCCTCTATGCATCGTACTAATGTACTACCTACTACAACAGCATCGGCTACTTCTGATACAGCTGCTGCTGATTTACCATCTCTTATACCGAAACCCACACCTAACGGCAAATCGGTACATTGTCTTAATAAGGCCATTTTATCAGCAACTTCAGCAACATCAAGTTCTGCTGTACCTGTTACCCCTTTGATGGAAACATAATATATGAAGCCGCGTGCGTGTTTAGCTATCTGTTCCATTCGTTCAACTGAAGTTGTAGGTGCGACAAGGAAAATAGTATCTATGTCCTTGGCGTTCATAATAAGCAAGAATTCTTCCGATTCTTCTGGTGGCATATCTACCGTTAATACGCCATCAACACCCACTTCTTGTGCCTTATCAGCAAAAGATTGATACCCCATTGCTTCAAGTGGGTTGGCATAACCCATCAATACGATTGGTGTTTCCTTATCCTTCTCTCTGAATTGGCTAACCATATCCAGTACATCGTGTATTGACACGTCATTTTTTAATGCGCGTTCACAGGCCTTTTGTATAACAGGTCCATCTGACATTGGGTCAGAAAATGGAATTCCCAACTCTAAAATGTCAGCGCCTGCATCAACTAATGCATGTAACATTGGTACGGTTACCCACGGTTCAGGATCACCCGCTGTAATATACGTGATCAGTGCAGTTTGACCATCAGCCTTTAATTTCTCAAAACACCCTTTTATACGACTCATGATCAACCTCTAAAATTTTAAACCAGCCATTTCGGCAACTGTATGCATATCTTTATCACCACGACCTGATAGATTAACTACCAGTATTTGTTCTGGCGCCATAACGGGTGCAAGCTTAGTCACATAAGCTAATGCATGACTAGTCTCCAGTGCTGGGATAATACCTTCAATTCGAGTCAAATCATGAAATGCTTGCAGCGCTTCATCGTCTGTAACAGATACATAGTTAGCGCGACCCAAATCTTTTAACAAGGCATGTTCCGGTCCAACCCCAGGGTAATCAAGCCCTGCAGAAATTGAGTGAGTTTCGATTATTTGGCCATTTTCATCTTGCATTAAATACGTTCTATTACCATGTAATACACCCGGCGTTCCTGCAGATAAGGGGGCAGAATGTTTACCTGTATCAATGCCATGCCCAGCACCTTCCACACCATAGAGCTCAACACTGCTATCTTCAATAAATGGATGGAATAAACCGATTGCATTCGAACCACCACCAATGCAAGCAATAAGTGCATCAGGTAATTTTCCTGTTTTCTCAAGAATTTGTGCCCGTGCTTCACGACCAATGATAGTTTGAAAGTCACGAACCATTTCAGGATATGGGTGTGGCCCAGCTACAGTCCCAATGATATAAAACGTATCATCAACATCTGTCTCTTATACACATCTCCGAGCCCACGAGACTAGGCATGATCTCG
>CAJXPP010000129.1 GCA_913058195.1 uncultured Gammaproteobacteria bacterium
ATCATGCCTAGTCTCGTGGGCTCGGAGATGTGTATAAGAGACAGGGTCTATTGTGTGAAATATTCATTATAATTGAGCAATAAAATACCATGTTTATAGTACTTTTCTCGAATTCTATTTATGATATTCAGAGCTGAGATCATAATTGGTACGCGCGACAGGAATCGAAGCTATGACCTCCAGTTTCGGAAACTAGCACTATATCCAACTGAGCTACGGGCGCTTTAAGAATATTTTAGAGTTTTAGAGAGCTTAGGAATTAGTGGTACTTAACGGCTTTTCGATTAACTGCTAATTCACTCTAATGGGCTAGATAACTAGTCTCTACCTTGAAAACTTAACTATTAACTATTAACTATTAACTATTAACTAATTTCAAATTTGCAGCTGGCTTATAAGCAAGTTCTGTTGAAAAATAATCCAACATTTCAGCAACAAGCTTACGGGGCAACCACGCTTCACCATCATTCACGACTCTTATCGCTTTTGCGAGCAAAGGTCGCTGTTCTCGGCTAATATAACCACGTACTTTGAAAGCTGAGCTCTGTAACATCACAAAATCTGGGCTGTTCTCAATTAACACTATGATTGGTGCATCAGGACACTGTAATGAACAAACATAACTTAATATATCGATATTAAGCTTCGTATTACTATCATCAATTACAATAATATTGGGCGCATAAGCTGCAACCTGATCAACAAGCCGTTCAAGATGAGTTGGCTTGACTATATGAATCGTCATATCAGTCTCATTCATCAGTACTTTTGAACTTATCAAATCATCACTAACAATCACTACATTAATCATGCGTAGGCTCTCAATAAAGTTGAAAGCAATTGCCATTGCTCATCCCATGAAGCTAGCGGTGATTGGCGGTAACCTGTACGTACAAACTGCTGTAAATGCCCTTCAACAACAGTTAGTAGTAGGTTAGCCGTTTCGTTTACGGGCCGCCCTCCAGCCTCTGTGAGCGTTAATTCTCTTTCTCGTAGTATTTGGCGAAACTGTGTTTCTAAACGTTCAAAGAACTGATTCACACGCTGTCGAAGCCGTTCTGTTTCACCTGTTAAGGCTGTGCCAATTAATATACTACTAATTCCAGGGTTTTTTGCACTAAAACCAAGTAGCAGTGTGATTATTTTTTCACATCGAGCAACTGCATTTGGTTCGCTCTCTAAAATCTGTTTAATCAAGCCGAAGATAGTCTCTTCAGCAAATTCAATCAAACCTTCAAACATTCTTGCTTTACTTGGAAAATGCCGATATAACGCAGCTTCAGATACACCTAAGCCTTTTGCGAGTTGTGCCGTCGTGATTCGCTGGCCAGGATTTTGTTCCAGTTCATATGCCAAGGCTTCCAGAATAGCTTGTCTTCGCGATTTCTTTGCTTCTGCTCTACTCGGTTTTTGTTGCTCGTCGCTCACTGCCATCCCCCTCGGATCAATGTACCTACGCCTTCATCTGTAAACATTTCTAGTAGTAGTGCATGCTGGACGCGACCATCAATAATATGCGCAGTGGTCACACCCGCCTGCACAGCATCAAGTGCACAGCCAATTTTAGGCAACATGCCACCATAGATAACGCCAGACTCTACCAGCTCATTTACTTGTTTTGCATTCAGTCCCGTTAATAACGTGCCATCACCATCTAACAGTCCTGCAGTATTCGTCATTAAAATCAATTTTTCAGCTTGTAACACCTCGGCCATTTTTCCAGCAACAAGATCGGCATTAATATTATATGACTGCCCTTCAGGCCCAACACCAATAGGTGCAATAACAGGTATAAAATCACTCTGAATAAGCATGTCAATAACGCTAGTATCAATGCTTTTTACTTTTCCTACATGACCTAAATCAACAAGCTCAGAAACATTCACTGCGGGATCAGTACTATTACTGGCAATATCTAGTTTTTCTGCACAAATTAAACTGCCATCTTTGCCCGTTAAACCAACTGCACGACCACCATGTGTATTAATCAAATTTACAATGCTTTTATTAACTTGGCCTCCCAATACCATTTCAACAACGTCCATTGTTTCGGTATCAGTCACTCGCATGCCGCCAATAAATTCACTTTCTTTACCAATGCGCTGCAACAAGTCTCCAATTTGTGGGCCGCCACCATGGACAACAATAGGATTAATTCCTACTGCTTTAAGTAGGACCACATCTCGAGCAAAACTATTCTTCAACGACTCATCTATCATGGCGTTACCACCATATTTAATGACTAATGTTTTGCCCTTAAAACGCTGTATATAAGGCAGTGCTTCTGTTAGAACTTGTGTTACATCAGTTGTTTTTTGTGTCTCTAAACTCATTGAATTTCTTTATTTAAAATAGCAGTTTTAACGTCGGTTTTATTTGCAACATCTGTGCTTTAAACCGTTGTTGTATATCTTGTAATTCTTCAGCTGAATCAGCTTCAAATCGTAGTGTTAGACCAGGCATTGTATTAGAGGCTCGGACTAAACCCCAGCCATTTTTATATTCAGCCCGTATTCCATCTAAAATACTTAGATCAGCCCCTTCAAATTGCCCTTCTCCTGCAAGCTGACGCATAAAAGAAGTGCTTTCACCTTCAGCCATACCAACAAGTATTTCTGGTGTACTTTTACGTGAAGGTAAGGCGGTGAAAACCTCTGTTGCTTTACGCGATAAACTATCGTTGCTCAATACTTCCAATAATCTACATGCAGCATATAAGGCATCATCAAAACCATACCAACGCTCTTTTATAAAAAAGTGACCACTAAATTCACCCGCTAACTGAGCGTCTACTTCCTGCATTTTAGTTTTAATCAGAGAATGTCCAGATTTAACCATTATTGGCTTGCCACCAGCACTAGCGATCTCTCCAGCTAATAAGCTAGTGCATTTCACATCATAGAGAATGGTTGCTCCCGCCACTCGGGATAGAATATCCTGGGCAAACAACATTAGTAATCTATCAGGGAAAATAGCTGTTCCGTTACCATCAACAACACCAAGCCTATCACCATCACCATCAAATGCCATACCTAATTCAGCATCATGTTCTTGTACAGCTTGAGATAAATCTCGTAAATTTTCTGGCTGGCTAGGATTAGGGTGATGATTAGGAAATTTCCCGTCAACTTCACAAAATAATTCAACAACTTCACATCCTATTGCTTTAAATAAAGCAGGTGCAATAGAACCAGCAATGCCATTACCGCAATCGATTACTACTTTTAAAGGCCGACCGATTTTGATATCACCAACTATACGGCTCACATATTCATAGCTAATACTTTCTTCTGAAATATCGCCTTTGCCGCTTTTTAGTTCATCATGCAGAATCCGTTGATGTAACTGCTGCAAGTCCTTTTGAGCCAGAGGCTGCCCAGCCATAACAATTTTTAAGCCATTATAATCAGGTGGATTATGGCTGCCTGTAAGCATCACTCCTGACTGTGTCTTAAAATGCTCACATGCAAAATACATTACGGGTGTCGGCACTTCACCAATATCAATCACATCACAACCACTTGCAAGAATGCCATTAATCACTGCTTTTCCTAAGCCAGGACTTGATAAGCGCGCATCTCGACCTACAATTAATTGACTAATTCCTTGCTCAATAGCCTCGCTACCAACTGCCTGCCCTAGCGCTTTAAATACATGCTCATCTAAATTCTGACCAACAATGCCGCGAATATCATTCATTCTAAAAATAGTTGGGTCGATATTAATAATTTCTTTTACTGCTACTGCATGGCTGGGTTCTCGGACTATATTCTCGACCTCTTCAATTTTTTTACTTATACTTTCGGCTGTAGCACCTTTCTTCGCCGTATTATGATAATTTTCACGGCCCAAGGCTAAAATTTCAGTCACAAGTTTATTAAAGGGCTGCAAAGTTACATGATATCTAGGTTTTAAAGCACCTGATTTAAGATCTGCTAATTGCGACTTAATAATCGATACATCGCGCTTTACTATATATGCCTTGACCCCTTCGAGTAATAACCACATTAAGACCATAACAGCGAGAATAGCACCCAGTATCACTATTGATAATGCTTGGCTTAATGGTTTTTCTGGCCAGTAAGCTAAGTGCCAATAGGTATTTGGGATTTCATTAATAAATAGGGCCTTGCCCTGTTTATTGCTTTTATTGCCTTGACTAGCTAAAACAGTGATATTTTTCGAACCTTGTTGCAGTTCAATATAGCCTTTAAAATCTGCACTTTGATATAGTAAACTTGGAACAACATCTGCTGTCAATGTCACGACTAAGACGCCAACAACACTTCCAGAAGTATTGCTGATTCTTTGGGCTAATAATAAATAGGCTTCATCTGAACCTTGTTTTATTAAGCCTATTTGAGCAATACCATCCTTTTTTGCTTGGCGTAAGCTATTTAATGTCGCGAATGAAATTGGCATACAACCATTAGTTGTAACTTCATCTACCTCAGCGCTTATTAAGCACAGACTCCTTGCACTTGGAAAATAAGAAAGTAGATCTTGCTGCTGAAGTTCGATGAGTGAACTATCATTAAAGCTTAAAGAGCCAGAAACCTGTCTAGACTGCGCAATTGATTCCATTTGAGCTTGCACACTATTAATCCGAGCAAGTGTAAATTCTTCAGCCATCATCGCTATCTTTTTTTGATAGTCGATCTGAACACTTTCAAACTCCTGATTAGAGGATTGTTGCTGCCACAAAAAGCCCATAACAACAACAAAGCAACTTACACCAATAGTAACTAGTGAAATACCTTTGCTGCCTAATGATAATAAAAGCTTAGCTAACCCATCCATCCTAATTCCTTGAAATTAAGTCCTAATATATTAGTGTCGCCCGGTATGCCCAAAACCACCACTACCACGTTCTGAACTGCTAAATTCTTCTACTTTTTCAAACCCTACTTGCACGACAGGAATAAACACCATTTGAGCAATTCTCTCACCAATCACTATTTCAAATGCTGTTTGGCCTCTGTTCCAGCATGACACAAAAACTTGTCCTTGGTAATCGCTATCAATCAGCCCCACTAAATTACCTAAAACAATACCATGTTTATGTCCTAATCCTGAACGAGGGAGTAATACAGCTGCTAATGAAGGGTCATCAATATGGATTGCCAAACCTGTTGGGATCAAAATTGTTTTGCCCGGTTCTAAGATAATATTTTCATCTAAGCAAGCTCGTAAATCTAAACCCGCCGAACCCGTCGTCGCGTAATCCGGTACCTCGATCGACTCACCCAGTCGTGAATCAAGAATTTTTAGTTGAATCTTTTGCATCATATCGCTCAATAATAAGAGTCATTAAATCTCTGGCTAATTGTGTTTTCGGTGCGAGTGGCAACACCTGTGAACCCGACGGCCAAAATACGTGTAATGAATTGTCATCTACTGCAAACCCTATTTTTTCACCAACACGGTTCGCAGCAATCATATCTAACTTTTTATCTTGTAATTTTTGCTTCGCATAATCTGTTACATTCTCTGTTTCAGCTGCAAACCCTACTATAAAAGGCTTTATCTTCTGTTGCGCCACAGTTGAAACAATATCTTTTGTTGGCAACAGATTTAACTTTAAATCACTGTGCTGCGTTTTCTTGATTTTATTATTCTTTACCTGCTCAGGTTTATAGTCAGCTATCGCTGCACAGGCTATAAAGATATCAAACTGTTCAATATCCTCCATTACAGCATCATACATCTGCTGAGCGGTTTCAACATTCACTCTATTCACACCTGATGGTGTTGATAAATGAACTGGACCACTGATCAGGCTAACTTCTGCCCCAGCCTCAAGTGCTGCTTTTGCAACTGCAAAACCCATTTTCCCCGAACTTCTATTACCAATAAATCGTACTGGATCAATTGGCTCATACGTTGGTCCAGCAGTAATTAAAACACGTTTCCCTTGCAGCTTAGTCGGCACCATTAGACATACAAGTTCTGTAACAATATCTTCTGTTTCTACTAAACGACCTTCGCCCAACTCACCACAAGCCTGAATACCACTAGCAGGCCCAATAATGTGAATGTTTCGTGATTGTAATATATTTATATTGTCTTGTGTCGCTTGATTGCTCCACATCTTGTTGTTCATTGCGGGAACAACTGCAAGTGGGGACTCACTTGCTAAACATAATGCCGCTAAAAGATCATCTGTTCGACCTTGCACCAACCGTGCAATTGAATCAGCGCTTGCAGGTGCAATAACTATCCAGTCCGCCCAGCGTGCCAGTGTAATATGACCCATTGATGCTTCTTGGTCAGCATCTAATAAGTCAGTAGCAACAGCTGTCTCTTATACACATCTCCGAGCCCACGAGACTAGGCATGATCTCGT
>CAJXPP010000130.1 GCA_913058195.1 uncultured Gammaproteobacteria bacterium
AGATCATGCCTAGTCTCGTGGGCTCGGAGATGTGTATAAGAGACAGGTATTGATGGTCGTGATACTGCAACTGTACGTCAAGTAACAGTTGAAACAACGGTATTACCACGTGTTCATGGCTCAGCTTTATTCACACGTGGTGAAACACAAGCAGTTGTTGTAGCTACATTAGGTGCAGAACGTGATGCACAAACAATTGATGCGGTTGAAGGTGAATACCGTGACCGTTTCATGTTGCATTATAATTTCCCTCCATTTTGTGTAGGTGAAACAGGTTTTGTTGGTTCTCCTAAGCGTCGTGAAATCGGCCATGGTAAATTAGCAAAACGTGGTATTCAAGCAGTAATGCCTTCAGCTGAAGAATTCCCATACGTTGTACGTGTTGTATCAGAAATTACAGAATCTAACGGTTCAAGCTCAATGGCTTCTGTATGTGGTACTAGTCTAGCGTTAATGGATGCAGGTGTACCAATTAAAGCACCAGTTGCTGGTATCGCAATGGGCTTGATCAAAGAAGAAAATGGTTACGCTGTATTGACTGATATCTTAGGTGATGAAGATCACTTAGGTGATATGGACTTTAAAGTAGCAGGTACTAATAAAGGTATTACTGCGCTTCAAATGGATATCAAGATTGAAGGTATCGATGAAGAAATCATGCGTACAGCATTGTCACAAGCACGTGATGGCCGTTTGACTATTCTTGAAACAATGAATGCTAACCTTGCTACACACCGTGAAGAAATGTCTGAATTCGCTCCACGTATCATTACTATCAAAATCAATGCTGATAAGATTCGTGACGTTATCGGCAAGGGTGGTGCGACCATCCGTGCCCTAACGGAAGAAACAGGTGCAACTATCGATATTCAAGATGATGGTACTGTGATGATTTTCTCTTCTGACTTTAATGCGGGTCAAGATGCCTTGAAACGTATTGAACAAATCACTGCTGAAGTTGAAGTGGGTATAATATATGAAGGCCGTGTTGCTAAATTAATGGACTTCGGTGCATTTGTAACGATTCTTCCTGGTAAAGATGGTCTAGTACATATTTCTCAAATCTCAGAAGAACGTGTTGAAAATGTGAGCGACAAACTGTCTGAAGGCGATATCATTCAAGTTAAAGTACTTGAAGTAGACCGCCAAGGCCGTATCCGTTTAAGTATGAAAGCAGTAAATGAAGAAAAGTCAGAAACTAAAGACTAATCCTTTAGTTTTGATATAAACTTAAGAGCCCCGTTTATCGGGGCTTTTTTGTATCTTCCAGAGATAAAGCTGAATGCGTTTAATTTTACTATTTTTGTTACAAAGCATATTAATCACTGCCTATGCCAGTGATATTAAGCTCGCTGCTGCAACAAATTTACGTTTCGTATTACCTGAAATTATTAGTCAGTTTGAACAGCACTATCCTCAGCACAAGGTAAGTACTAGCTTTGCTGCATCGGGAACTTTGACAAGCCAAATTCAACATGGCGCACCCTTTGATTTGTTTTTATCTGCAAGCCCCGAGTATATTATTCGGCTACAACAGACAGATTATATTAAAGGAAATGTAATTAATTTTTCTCAAGCACAGTTGGCTATATTTTCTAGAAATGGCTCAGCTATAACACTTACAAAAGATTTGTCAGGACTTAAAACAGCCTTAGATAATCACAGCCTCAATAAGGTTGTCATAGCAAATCCTCATCATGCACCTTACGGTCAATTAGCCAAGCAACAGCTTGAGCTACATGGTCTTTGGGATGACATACAGCCGCATTTATTAATAGCTGAAAGTGCCTCGCAAGCATTACAGTTTTCTTTGTCACCTCAAACTTCTGTAGGTTTTATCCCTTATAGTTATGTTTTACAGGATAAGGTTGCACAACGAGGTAACGGCATCAAACTTAATGCTAGCTTGCAGCAACAGGCAGTGATGATTAAGGGAGGAAATCCCGTAGCCAGTGAGTTTTTAGTTTTTCTTGAGTCAGAACAAGCAAAAGCTATTTTTCTGAAACATGGTTTTAAGGTAGTGAACTAATGGATTGGCAAGCACTGGAAATATCGTTAAAACTTGCCTTGTTAACTTGTGCGAGTTTATTACCCATTGGGCTGTTTATAAGTTATATATTATCTCGTACCCAATTTATTGGTCGAGGATTATGTGAAGCGATTATTACGCTACCGCTTGTTTTACCGCCTACCGTATTAGGCTTCTTCTTATTAGTGAGCTTGGATCAAGATAGTTTTATAGGTGGTGCTTTTGTTTCTCTAACAGGTGAGAACCTTGCATTTTCATTTACGGGTTTATGGCTGGCCTCAATCATTTATAGTTTACCTTTTGCTGTGCAACCGATGCTTCGTAGTTTTGAACAGATCGCGCCAGAGCTTCGAGAAATGGCATGGTGTAGTGGACTATCTAAATGGAAAACTTTTTTAAAAATAGAATTACCGTTAGCTTGGCCGGGTATTATTACAGCGATGGTATTGACGTTCTCGCATACTCTTGGCGAATTTGGTGTTGTGTTAATGATTGGCGGTAATATTGCTGGTGAAACCCGCACATTATCAATTGCAATTTATGATAGCGTACTGGCATTCGAGCACGAGCAAGCGCAGATGATGTCACTGACATTATTAGCCATTGCATTGGTGACAATAAGCATCGTTTATACTTTTAATCGTCGCCAACGACATTTAATGAGGCTATAGATGTTAGAAGTTTCTTTATTTGACGAGCGGCAGCCAGCACTCAATGTTGAATTCAACTGTGAATCTGGTGAGTTACTCGCCTTAGTAGGCCCATCTGGCGCTGGTAAATCAACGGTATTACGTTGTATTGCAGGACTACATAAGCCTGAACGTGGTCATATTCGAATAAATCAATCAGCTTGGTTTAATAGTGATGACAAAATAAACCGAATACCCCAACAACGAAGAGTTGGATTTGTATTTCAAAACTATGCTTTATTTCCACACCTTACTGTGGCTGAAAATATCAAACTGGCTCAATCAGATACAAAAGATGACAAACTGACAACGAGTTTATTAAGTAAAGTACATTTAACAGGGTTAGAGAAGCGTTATCCTCATCAACTTTCTGGTGGGCAGCAACAGCGTGTTGCCATTGCTCGTGCATTGGCTAGAAATCCTGATGTACTATTGCTTGATGAGCCTTTTTCAGCGGTCGATAAGGTTACAAGACGTAAACTGTATTTAGAGCTAAATAGCTTACGTCGCGACCTAGCCATGCCGATTGTTTTGGTCACGCACGATCTTGATGAAGCTGCAATGTTAGCAGACACAATGGTGGTAATTCATCACGGTAAAACCTTGCAACAGGGCACACCAGCCAAATTATTGCACCAACCGAATACGGTTGCCGTGGCTAAACTGGTTGATGTAAGAAACCTATTTAAGGGCAAAGTTGTTGAAAATGGCAATGATGCACAGTTGCATTGGGATAATAAGCAATTAACACTAATTGGTACGCTAGGTTATCATCAACAAACCGTTAATTGGACTATATCGCCTAGCAAAGTCATTCTTCATCAACGTGTTCGGCCTTCACGTGGAGAACAAGAAAATCCGGTATCAGGACAAATTGTTGAATTAATGACCTTACGAGGCATTACCACGGTATTACTGGCCGTGAATGATGTTAAAGATGTGATTATTCAAATGGATGTCTCAGAACATGTCTCTGTTAGAAATAGCTTAAAAACAGGCGATAATATTACAGTGTCGTTACTCGCGGAATCAATTCATTTAATGGCGATGTAAGTGAAGATGAATCACCTCTTTTGAAATAATATCGGAAATAGTATGGAACCACAGTTTTGGCATGATAAATGGGAAAATAACCAAATAGCATTTCATAATGAAGGTGCTCATCCTTTATTGTTAAAGCATTGGTCTAGCTTAGGCCTTAGCAAAGGTAGTCGCGTTTTTATACCGCTATGTGGAAAAACACGAGATATTGCTTGGTTTTTAGCTCAGGGTTATCACGTTGTGGGTGTCGAGCTGAGCGAACTAGCCATTCAACAATTATTCAGTGATCTTGGTATTGAACCACAAATTGAAACCATTGCTAAATTACATCATTATCAGGCCCAAAATATAGATATATATGAAGGTGATATTTTTGAATTATCGAAGACATTACTAGATAAAGTGGATGCTATTTATGATCGTGCTGCACTGGTTGCATTACCACAAACTATGAGAGCAGAGTATGCTGCTCATATTCAAGCTATTAGTATGCAGGCAGCACAACTTATTATCTGTTTTGAATATAATCAAGATGAATTAAATGGCCCACCATTTTCAGTAGATGAAGCCGAAGTGACCGAGTATTACGCTGATAATTACAGTCTCAATATTCTTGAAAAAGTGCCGGTTGAACGAGGCTTAAAAGGGCAGTGTCATGCTACGGAAGTTGTTTGGTCCATACTGAGAAAATAAAGTTCACTGGCACCATAAATGCTTTAAAACTATATTAATATGCAGATAGTGGAAAGGCGCTAACTAATAGCTTGAACACCATTTCAAAGATAATTTGTGATAATTGAATGGTTAGAATAAGGGTTTAAACCTTGCTAGAAACGTTGGAAAATAATTCTAAGTGATATTCCTGTCAGAATACATCCGGTCATTACGGACACCATTGGCAGTGGCGTACCATCACCCAATAAACCAACTAGAGTGCCCGTTAAAGCACCAGCGCCAAAGCCACTTGCACCTAATAGAGCACTAGCTGTGCCACTGTTATGAGGGAAAAATTCAACTGTGCTTGATACTGCATTTGAAACGATAAAACCTTGGCTGCCGACAAATAACATGACTAATATCACTACCACTGCTAAATCAGGCTTAGAAAATAACATTACGTAGCTAAGTAGTATGATTCCGGCAATGAGTTGAATAAATTGTCCTAGAGATAAGAGCTGATGAGCATCATAACGTTTTAGTAATAAAACATTAAGTCGATTTGCCGAAATTAGGCTGACAATATTGGCACCAAATAAGAAAGGGAAAATAGCTTCGCTCACGCCAAAATAGCCCATGTAAACAGATGGCGAACCGGTTATAAAGGCAAACATTCCACCTGATGAAAAACACATGGCAAATATAAACCCGAGTGCTCTTCGGTGTTTTAAAACCATAAGGTAACGTTGGAATGCACTTGTTTTTTGAGCGTGTATAACGCGTGTTTCAGGAATATTCTGATAAATAAGTAGGCCAATAATTACGGTGTATATAAGCAAGAATATAAAAATACTAGGCCAGCTACTAAGATGAAGAATAGTACTACCAATCATCGGGGCAAATAAAGGTGCAAGCATCATTATCAGGGCCATATGAGAGAGGTTTCGGGCACTATCTCTGCCACTGCTAATATCTCGAATGATGGCACTCGAATTCACAATGGCTATGCCGCCTCCAATAGCTTCAATGACGCGGAAGCTTAGTAAGCTGGACAATGATGTGCTGAAGACTACACCCAGTGTACCTAGTGCAAAAATGAATAAGCCACTGAAAATGGTTAAACGTCGACCTATATGATCGGAAATGGGGCCGCCAATTAATTGCCCAACACTAAAACCCGCTAGAAATAAGCTAAGAGAAAGCTCTATATTATGAATAGAGGTATCGAAATTGATAGCCATTGTCGGAATGGCAGGTAAGTAAGCATCAATCGCTAGCGGTGCTAATGCTGTTAAGGCTGCTAATAAAATTAACAAGTTTGCTACTGACAGCGGAGTTGATTTCATTGTTAGTTGCAGCATAAGCAGAATGAGGTGTTAGATAGTTTACTTTAATAATTAAGGTGGACGAATTTATTTCGGTTTTAGTTGTGCATCGCCAAGTGTTGATTGTGTAACGGAGCTAGATAAGCGAAAATAGTGGGTTATCAATACAAAACAGTTATTTATGCTTTAAGCATAGGTAGCACTTAGCTAAGTTAGGAATCTATGTCAAACGCATTGCTCGAATCTGAAGTCTTTAAAAGACGTACTTTTGCCATCATATCGCATCCAGATGCGGGTAAAACAACCGTGACTGAAAAGTTATTGTATTTATCGGGCACGATTCAATCTGCTGGTAGTGTTAAATCACGAAAAACTGATAAACATGCCACATCTGATTGGATGGAGATGGAAAAGGAACGGGGTATCTCTGTTACCTCATCGGTGATGCAGTTTGAACATAATGGCCGTATTGTGAACCTACTTGATACGCCAGGGCATGCTGATTTCTCGGAAGATACTTACCGTACCTTAACAGCTGTTGATTCAGCATTGATG